>JASMKJ010000409.1 GCA_030749275.1 Acidimicrobiales bacterium | reverse complement strand
CTTCGTGCCCAGTCGGTTTCATAGTTTCCGCCAACATTTGAAGGGAGGGGTGTTTCGCCCTCAGGTGTCTCGGCTGCCTTGAGTGGGAACTCGACCTTTCGAACCACGCGAGAAATTGATGCTTTGGCGCGTCGATCCGTTAGGTGACTGATTGGGTTTCTGCGATTCGGATCCGTCATCTGTCGGTCCTAACACTAAACAACGTCGGCCATAAGCACCGGCGGATTGTGAATGTGGGTAAGGGTGGGATCACGGCCAACAACATCGGTAGCCATCTCTAAAGCGTCGCGCATAGTAGTAGCTGAACGAAAGCCCATTCTCTTAATAGCACGTTGATCCCCGCCCACCACAATCACTTGGGCGACATGTTCAAGGGCATGGGAACACCAGTACCACATGTAGAAGGGATGCACGCCGTGGTATGCGTAGGAGGTTCGGTACAGATGTCGATACCACTCGTCCTCCGCGTATCGCTTTTCGTACTTGTGTTCGATTACCTCCGGGTCGGTGCTGTCAGCCAGAACCTCTTCGAAAAAATCTATGTAGCTGGGGTGATGCACTGGATGGAACTCCCACGGTGTTGGATGGCTCATGATCACCACACCGCCTTCGCGCACCAAAGGCTTCCCCTTGTACAAATTGAAGAAGTAGCCCAGCCCAAGACAAGCAACGAGAATTGGGTTCATGATGGAGTTCACGTTGTAGGGGCCGAGATAGGGCAAACCCATCGACAGAATGTCGGTTTGTCCTTCGACTCTCACTAAGTGTTGTCTGTAGACGTTGGCTGTTGTTACTTCGTGTACGGCTTCTACTTCTCCGGCTTGAATTGAAGTCAATCCATAAGGTGCACGTATCCCTTGAAAAATGGTGCGAGCGGACTTCCTGGGAACTTTGTCCAAGAACTTCTTGGTGCCGAGCAAAAGCAGACGCTCTTTGGCATTCATTTCCCATTCGCGTTTTTGTAAGAAGTCCCAAGGTTCTGGAAACGTGTCGTTGTTGAGTGTCGTTTCGATCTGAAAAATTTTCACGCCCGCGTCTCGGATCAGTCGACCTTGACGCCAGTTCTTAGTGTGCAGTTCGCTGTTCTCTTGGTCCATGAAGGACTTCGATCGACGCATCGTTTCGACATTGTGATGATGTCGCAATGCTGTGTACCCCGATAGTCCCGTGGCGACGCTCTTATGGCCCCCGTCCATTGAGACCAGATTGATATTCACATAGACGATCAAGTCGGACTCGACCGCACGTTTCGAAATGACCACTTCTTCTCCGTGATCGGTTTCACCCAAATGGGTAAGACCGTCAGGGTCTTCGGCATCGAAGTTGTATAGCTGGCCGTTCGGGGCGAAGGCGTCGTATACCCGGTCCCCCACAGCGTGACGAAGTTCTGATTCAGTCATTCTTCGGTGAAGTGCTAGTGCAGCGATCAAGTGAACGTCGTCCACCCCTGCACCCGCCGCTATGTCGAGGACGTGTTCAATAATTCGTCCACGGATATCAGGTGCTTGCATCTGAGGTAAGGGAAGAGAGATGTCGTCGAAGGCGATGGTGAGCTTCATCCCCGGTGAAAGCAGCGCCTCAAGTGGAGGGGAATCTCCAAGGGGATTAGCGAGCGCGTTGCGAATCGCTCCGTCTACATCTTCGATTGGTTCCATCGGCTCATTCGGATAAACGACCCGACTCCCCGTGGGCAACTTCTCAAAACGGAAACCCTCACCGTGATGGAAAACGATGGGCGGAGTACTCCGATCAACCTCAAGCACCAAGCCCTGTCGAGCCGGCATCAGCGAACGCTTTCGGGAATAGCTTGTGATTTCGGTCGTTGCCCCATGGGAAGCAAAGGTTTAGGCGCACCGGCTGTCTTTGGCCAGTTTTCGGTCAGCCATCCTCGTCGTTCAGCGATGGTCACTAATCGCGTCTCGGGGTTGACTGCCACGGGATAACCAACAGCTTCAAGCATTGGAAGGTCTGATGCGGAGTCTGCGTAAGCGACCCCCTGTTGAGGGTCGAGCCCATTTTGTTCTGCCCAATCCACCATGAGTTGAGCGCGTACTTCGCCGGTAGGCGGAACATCGAGCATTTCTCCGGTGAGTTTGCCGTTGGTGCTGTCAATCCTCGCGGCGATTATGTGATCGAACAAGGGACGGAGGGGTTCAACCGCGATATCTAGAGCACCTGTGATCAGAACGGTCTGGTGACCGGCGGCTCGATGTGCCCGCACTCGTCGTAAACCTGCCGGGAAAGATTTGATGAGGATGAGGTCGCTCAACATTTCAGTTGCGTCGCTCTCCAACTGTCTGAGCGGGGCACCCTTGTAGCGTTGGTAAAAGTATCGAAGGAAATCGGTACGGTCTCGTTTGTCGCGCCTCCACAGACCAGGAGTTTCGCTAAGTGTGCGGAGGGTGAATTCGAACCGTTTTCTTGGACTCAAATGACGGGTCGCGAGCCAAGCGTAACTTTCCACAACGTTGCTCGCGATAAGTGTGTTCTCCAGATCAAACGCCGCGAAATGGCGATCCGGATCTAATACGGCGGCGCGAAGTCGTTCTGATCGACTTGGTCCAGTGCGTTTGTCGGGTGTGGTCTTGACTCGGGCTTGAACGACAACCGTTGGAAGGTGAATCTCAGTGATGTAGTGATGCCAATCGATGACACTCGGGTCGAAACCGAATTGAGTTTGATCCTCTATAGGCAGAGAATTCCATAGAGAAAGGGTGCGTTCGATTCCGTACAGGGCTTCGCACTTGCCGTATGCACCATAGATATCTACGTACCCCTTGATCTGGTCGAGATTCTGACGACGTTCCGCAAATTTGCTGGTGAAGCTGTTCTCTCCACGGATGGGGAGCCGATTGATTACTTTCGCGGCGACATCGAAGGCTTTGACCACGCGATGCAGCTGTTCTTCTAGGCCACTGGAGCCTGCGTATTTCCATTCCGTGCTAGCAGTGGGATGCCCGTTTGCATCGTAAACGGGATGTTCACCAAACCACTCCATGACAGTGTTGAGCAACTTCTTGAATTGCAGAGGGTTGGTAGAACCAGAAGCAACCTGGAAAACCTCCGGTTCGTCCTCTGGGCCTTTTGCCGCGACGGCGATGATCGCCGCGGCGACCATATCTACGGGGATTACGTCGATGATTCCCTCGGGATAGCCCGGAAAAGTGTTGAGCTCGCCCTTCGCGAACGAAACGATGAGTGGTTCAGCCATACGAAATCCGCGAATCCAACCCGGTGATGGATCTGCCCACGCTGATTCGATTATTGAGGGCCGCACGATGCTGATGGGTATCTCTCCATGAAGTTCAGCGAGGGCTGTTTCACCGAGAGCTTTGGAGTAGGTGTACACATCTGGCCAGCCAAGGGAGGTGGCTCGACTTCTACCGGCTTCCACCATCTGATCGTTGACCCATGCTTCGCGTAGCTGTTCGGTTTTGGCGGCCAACATGGGTAAACCGGCGGCACCTAGTTCCTCTCTAGCGCCCCGACGAAAGTTGGTGAGCTCTTCGGGAATCCTGCTACGTGCGTCAAGGTCAGCGCGAGTGCGTCGCGCAGCATCAACCTCAGCCCGCCAGTCAACATCCACCTGAAATGGAGTTCCCGCCAAGAGCTCCTCGTTGGCTGCCCCGCGACGATTGCCAGCCACGTAGCAAGTTGACACTGCTACGAGGTGAGGTTTCGCCTGCGCGTCTTGTAAGACCTGGAGTATCCGGTTAGGCCCCAGCAAATTGACTTCTATTGAGCTGTCGAGGGGACTGTCGAAGCTGACCGTCGCGGCGGAATGAATCACGACGTCACAAGCGGTGAACAGCGTGCGGTCACCTTCGTTGAGACCTAGTCCGTTGCTTGTGACGTCGCCGGAGACTACAGATATTCGTCTTGCGCAGATCTCGTCGAATTGTTCGCCCCATTGCGTTCTCAGGATGTCGAAGGCGTCATTGCGAAGAATTTCTCGCTCCACCCGACGCTGGGCGCTGTTCCTACGGGTCGGCCGGACGAGAAGGACGAGTTCACAGTCGGGGACCCCCCGAAGTAGCCGTTCCACTAACGCGGTGCCAAGAAAGCCAGTGCTACCGGTGATGGCTATCCGTTTGCCCGAAAGGGACTCACTGATCACAACAATAGTTCTATCAGAAAACTTACCAAATGGTAAGTATTTGTCATGATTCGATCTAAAGTGTTTGGGTGTCCATCGGTACCCGTGAACGCATTTTGAACTCTGCGCTGGCTGCCTTTGGCATGCGCGGGTATGACGCCACGTCCCTAGATGACTTAGCGGCAGATCTCGGGATCACCAAACAGGCCATCTTGTATCACTATTCGTCTAAAGAGCATCTCTTGACCGCGACGATCGATTTGGCAGTGCACGAATTGGGTGCCGCATTATCAGGTGCAGCTAACCCGCAGGCCCGTGGATTCGACCGCATCGAAGACCTTGTGAGAGCCACGTTTTCGTTGGCGGCGCGCCGGCCGGAGGTATTGGGACTTGTTCGCTTGGTTTCGCGACAGGGTGGAGTTGCGTCGGGAAAGTTGGCATCGGCGATGAGCGTGATGCTTGGAAATGCTGTCCGGTTCGTCGAAGCAGAAATGGAAGCGGGTCGTTTTCGTCGGTTGGAGCCCCGGATGTTGTTGTTGGCTGTTTATTCAGCAGTTGTGGGTGTCGCGACTGAACCCGAGGTGATGCGGGCCCTCGGTCTAGAACCAGATTTACGTTCTCTTGTGCGGGCGCGACGCGAAACCATTGAGTTTCTCAGGGCGGCGTTGATCGCGGATTAAGAAGATGACTGACTGAGGTCAGTAAATAGTCGAGGGCACGGAGCCACCGCTCTTCCGCCGCACGAAACACCAAATTGGACATAGATGCTGTCCGTCGGGCCGTACTTTGATAGGTCCTTGCAGGCTCTGGAGTCAGCAGCACCACACAGCAACCACAGTTGATCTAGGAATTCGTCCTCGCCCGGTGGTGCTAGGTCCGGACTGAATTTATTGAGCGTGGGAGGTTGGCCGTCGTCTTCCAAGATAAGGGTGCAATAGCTGGTGCCGCGGGCTCCGCAACTCGTTGCGAATTGAGCGTAAAGAGATCCGCTCGGAGCGATGAGTCGTAATTCCCCGCAGGCTGAAGTGCTGCCTTCGGAACAGAGTACCCACCATTGATCTAGGTTCTCATCGTCTCCGGGTGGAGGCGTCAAGGGGTTCAGGTCCCCTTCGGGTTGTTCGACTCCCAGCAGCAAAGAACAATCCATGTTTCGTCGGCCACCACAACTGAATGCGAATTGTTCGTAAGCGCTGCCGGGCGGAGCTGAGTAGAACAAGTTGTCGCAGGCTCTTGCGTCGCCTGACCCGCACTGGGTCCAATAGTCGTCTAAGAGCGGATCTTCGCCCGGTGGATTGTCGTTCGAATCGAAAACCGCTGGAGCCTCTAGTAGTTCATCGGAGACCTGTGGCTGATCGTTGCTGATGGCAGGGTCGACGGCGGGCGTATCAGTGTTCATTCGACAAAGCTCCATTGCCATATCGACCGCAATTTCTTCATCGGGGCTGAGGTCTACTTCAAGGTCGCTGAGCTGTAACGCCCACCCGGATACGAGCCGTTCTTGGACACATGTTCTTTCCTGTTCCGTGAGGTGTTTTGTTAGGGACGTTGCCTGGCCCTCTGAGGTGGTTGAGTAAGAGCAGGATGCTGCGGCTAACGAAACTGTGACGAGAACGATCCAAACTTTCATTAGGCCAACTTGTGGGAGATCGCCCCCACATCTCGTAACGCAGTACCGTCTGCGCCGTCGGTTTGAAAGGTAATTGCGGGAGTTTCGATAGCTTCCTGAATCATTTCCGCTAACAGTTGAGCGAAAGGGATCCCTTCATGGGACCAGAAATACCAACTCAACGAACCTGGGATGGTGTTGATTTCGTTGACCCACAGGTCATCGGCATTCCATAGGAAATCGATACGCGCGACCGAACGGACCATAGCGAGTTCGATGACCTGTGACGCTATTGTTCTGAGTTGCCCTTCGACGTTTGAGGGTAATTCCGCTGGAAGTTCTCGTGGGGCACTTGCCATACCTTGAGATCCGGTCAGGTACTTGTCCGCGTAGCTGTAGATACCTTCGTCTTCAGGACGAAGAGGACGCTCTACTGAGCTCAGGCAGATCTCAGGGAAGGTTCGGACAGAGATGTTGAGATCCACTGCGTCGCTCAGATACCTCTGAACGACCGCTCCACTGCGCAGGAGGGGTTGTGACTTCGCGAGAGCCTTGGCTGTCAAGAGATCGTCAACGATTTCGATTCCAATAGATGAACCACCAAACCTCGGTTTGACGATGAATGGTCCTGCCTCGTCAAGGTCTAGATCATTGGTGACTAGATGGAGGGGCAGACTTGAAATTCCGGCCGCCTCCATGGTTCCTGAAAATGCAAGCTTGTCCATCCCAAGTGCAGCGCCGGCTCGACTTGGACCGGTGTATCGGATGCCTGCGAGGTCGAATAGGGCTTGAAGGCTGCCGTCTTCGCCAGGCCCTCCGTGGCAGCAGACCACGACGGCGCTGATTTCGATCGGAGTTTGCTTCCCCCGTTTGCCAAGCTTGTAAAACCCTCCGTGCTCTCCGACTTGGATAGACACCGGATCCGCGGACCGGGGCAATCCATCGGCGAAGTCGCTCGCTTCGATGTCAGATGGAACCTGAAACCAGTTGCCGGTCTTTGACCAATACAGGGCAACGACGTCGTTTCCGGCTTCTGACAGTGCACGCACCGCCTGCAACCCGGTGAGGATAGATATGTCGTGTTCGGGAGATGGGCTGCCGAAGCAGACTGCTGGAGGATTCATGATCTCCTATGAAACCGTAGATGGCGTTTACCTAGATGTCACCTCTTGCATGCTGCCAGGGTTCCTTTATGCGTAATGATCGGGCAGATCGTTCTCGTACAAGACTGCGTCTCCAGAATTCAGGTTCTCTCTCACCCATTCGATGGCATCGTCACGAGTTGCTACCAGTTGGATCCGCGCTGTGCCGTCTCTCGCACCATTGTTGAGGGCGGTTCTGTTTGTGTGACCGACAATTAGCAGATCATCGGCCACCAGGCTTGCGTCAACGCCGAATCGCCGGTTCTCACTGGCTTGACGGCTCCCAAGTTCAACCATCCCCGGTGTGACCACGACCTTGCGCTGAGCGTCGGTGTTGGCCAGAGTCGCGAGTGCCAACGCAGCGCCAGCGGGATTGCTGTTGTATGTGTCATCGATGATCGTGACCCCTGATTGGCTGTGAAGAACTTGGCGACGATGTTCAGGAACCGGAAGGCCAGCAAGTTGCTTCGCGATTGTCGCGTCTGGGACGTCAAGTGTCGTAGCGACAGCCACTGCGCAAGCAACATTGATTGGCGCGGCGTCACATAACAAGTCGGTCACGATCGTGCGATTCGCGACAGTGACGGTGAGGCCATGGTCAAAGGTCGCGACTACATCTGCTGTTGGGTCCGTAGAAGAGCATCTCAAAACATTGATTCCCGATGCCTGCAGGCGGTCCGCTTCGCTGGTGAGGCCGTGGGCATCGATATTGATGATCGCGGTCCGGCTGGTGGAAAATATCTCACTCTTTGCCGCGACGATGGTTTCCAGATCACCGAATCGTTCGAGATGAACGGGGCCGATAGCAGCGAGCACAGAGATGGACGGTCTAACCCAATTCACCAATTCGGCGATCTCTCCACGCCCGTAGGTACCCATTTCAGCGACAAAAACTTCCGTTCCATCGGTCAAATGCTCGTTGACCGAGCGTGAAAGGCCCGCACTGTTGTTGAAGCTTGCGGGACTGGCGATCACGCTGAATGTGTCCGACAACAGGTGACGGACGTAGCCCTTGATTGTCGTTTTCCCGTATGAACCTGTGATCGCTACCCGAACTGGATTGATGCGCTCCAGGGTGTCGGAGGCATCGGCGACGTACCGTCGAGCTACTTTTCGCTCGATAGGTTTCAACGCGGTCAAAGCAACGTCGACAAACCCCGGGACGATCAATGCGATCACTGCAGATCCGACGGACCCGAGACCCAACTGTCGAACGACTAACAAGGACACTACGACGACGAACAGTGTGGCTCCGGCCAAGGTTCGAAGTCTTCTGGTCCATGCCAGAGTGCTGGTTCGACCTTTGACACCGAGTCCAATCGGTCCGACGGCCGCTACGACAGCGGTGATCACGGAAGTAGCCGGAAACCAAGCCGCCGAGATCGCAGCAGATACCGCTAACAGCAGAAGGAACGGGTTCGCCTTGCCTGTCTTCCACCACCGGGCAGCGAAGCGCGTCGCGGACAACGGTAGGTAATGCTCTCGCTGCGCTACGCGAAACCAACGCAAAGAAGTGACGAGAGCGGAAACGGCACAACTGATCAAGTAGACGTCAGAAATGATCATTGGAGCGCCCCTACTCGACGGTCGATCGCCTCTCGCAGCGCCGCCGGCGCGGCACTCGGGACGAAATGATCGACCCCACCTAACAACGTCATGCGAGCATCAGCTAGCAATGCTTCGGCTCGGGTCGCGATTTCCGGAGGGGCGGCATCATCTCCGTCACCCCACACAAGGTCAACGGGGGCAGAGATAACACGCAACTGCTTTTCGTAGGACTCGTTGACCACTCTCACCAAAATGTCGCGCATAACACCCGAAGCCGCTCTGTAGTCGGCACTCCCGTATTTGTCTCTGAGCCCTTCGAGGAAGGTGTCGTTGACGAGTCCCCAGCGATGCATCAGACGTCCCAGTTGATAACGCAAAGCGGGGCGACCTCTCCGATGGGCCCGATGAAGCAGGGGAACACCGGTAAGAACAAGTCCGCCTACAGCTGCGGGACGCCGCTCCGCCAGATGTACAGCGACTCGTCCGCCGAAGCTGTGCCCAACGAGAACCACTGGAGTGTTGCAAATGTCCAAAATCGGTGACACCAGATCGGCGTACATGGCTGCACCGCCGGCTTGGTCGGGAGGGGGCGACACCCCAAAGCCAGGAAGGTCGATGCTGATTGCGTCGAGGCCCTTTAGGCAGGCATCGAAGTCCTTATGGTCACGGCCCCAACCGTGTAGTGCGACAACCCGCGCAGGATCTGTCCCAAATCGAGTGCCAAACAACGACCCGTCAACGAAGCTAGAGAGAGCCACGTATTTATTCTGATCGAAATTGAGTCATCCGGGGGCGCGGTTAGCTGCTTTCGGAACGGTTTATCGCTGAAAGGAGAGCATGAAAGCTGGCGGTGACGATGTTGGGGTTCATGCCCACACCCCAATAGACCCGCCGATCCGCAGCTTCAATTTCCACATAGGCGGCGGCTGTAGCGTCTGCTCCAGTTCCTACCGCATGTTCGTGATAGTCCACGAGTGTGAGATCCAATCCGCAGTCGCTAGCGAGCGCAGTTTTGAACGCTGACAGCGGTCCGTTGCCTTCGCCGCTAATCGTCTGCTTTTCGCCTGAAACACTCAACGTTGCACTGACCATGGACAAGTCCGATGACTCGGAATCGAAATTGCTCTTGTGACCCAAGTATGTGAACGGTTGGGTGGTATGAAGATAAGTTTCATCGAAGGTCTTCTTGATTGTTTCCGGAAGGATCTCACCACCTTCGTCGGTGATCGACTGAATGACCTGACTGAATTCAATTTGTAAGCGTCGAGGTAAGTCAAGCCCGAAATTGTTCTTCATGACATAGGCAACACCGCCCTTACCGGACTGGCTGTTGACTCGGATAACGTCTTGGTAGGTGCGGCCCACATGTGCAGGATCGATAGGTAGATAAGGGACTTCCCAGACGTCGTAGTCGTCCGAAAGTGCCTCGAAACCCTTCTTGATTGCGTCTTGGTGGCTACCGGAAAACGCGGTGTACACCAAGTCGCCTCCGTAGGGGTGACGTGGGTGGACCGGTAACTGGTTGCAGTACTCGGTGATCCGACGAACATTATCGATGTGGCTGATATCAAGTTCAGGGTCGACACCTTGGCTGAAGAGATTCATCGCCAAGGTGATGATGTCGACATTTCCGGTCCGTTCTCCGTTCCCGAACAGGGTTCCTTCAACCCGGTCGGCGCCAGCCATCACCCCGAACTCGGCGGCTGCGACGCCACAACCCCTGTCGTTGTGGGGGTGAAGGGACAAGACGATGGAGTCGCGGTTGGCTACGTTGCGGTGAAAGAACTCAATGAGATCGCCGTAAAGGTTGGGGGTTGACATTTCGACCGTGGCTGGGAGATTCAAGATGACCGGATCTTCAGGAGTGGCGCCCCATTCGGCGGTTACTTGTTCACAGATGTCGACAGCGAAGTCAATTTCAGTTCCGGTGAACGATTCTGGCGAGTACTCGAAGCGAATGTTGGAGCCGCTTGCCTCTTCACGAAGTTCACGGCACTGACGGGTACCTGTCAGTGCAATGTCGACAATTCCATCGAGGTCCAGGCCGTAAACAACTCGTCTTTGGAGGGTAGACGTGGGGTTGTACAGGTGGACTATCGCGTTCTTTGCACCCGCGATGGATTCGTATGTTCTTTCGATGAGCTCTGGTCGGCTTTGGGTGAGTACTTGAATCCATACGTCATCAGGGACTAGGTCATCTTCAATCAGCATTCTGCAGAAATCGAAGTCCGGCGCGGACGCAGACGGGAATCCCACTTCAATTTCTTTGAAACCCATTTCCACTAACGCCTCAAACATCTGCTTCTTTCGCGGGACATCCATCGGATCGATGAGCGCCTGGTTTCCGTCGCGAAGATCCACCGAACACCACAAAGGAGCTTCAGATGTCACTTTGTTTGGCCAGGTGCGGTCTGATAGTTCTGGCGCGTAGGGGTAATGGATGTACTTGCCGAAAGGCATTGGACTGGGCTGTTGTTTGCTTATGCCCTTTACGTCTGCCATGAGTTGTTCCTCCAGTTGTGCATTGTCTCGCCCCGGTCTGTTCTTCTTTCCCATTGCTGCCCCGAAAAGCAGAAGAACCTCCCGACCTTGCGGCGCAGGAGGTTAGGGCGAGGGCCTTTATGTTGTAGCCCTCGCCTAAGTAAGAAGAAGCAGTCCGCGTAGCGATCCGTTCACGTCGTTAACGATAGCAGCCGAATCAAAAGTTTATACAAAGTGTTCGTAGAGCTCGAAGTTACAAAGAGCTCCTACGCAGCTTCGACATCGGCGTAAACCCTGCTCAACAGGCCCTCTCGAAGACCCACGGTCGACACGGTTGCCGCATGTATATCCAAAGATCGCAGCACTTGCCGAAGGATCGTCGCTCCCAACGCCATGTTCATCGACCTTTTGGAACTCATTCCAGGTAAAGCTAGTCGTGCAGGGATAGATAACTCAGCGAAGGTCTTAATGAGGTGACCCAAGTCGGAGCAGTCGATGGAAAGTCCATCGAGAACTTCGGGTACTTCTGAACGACGCACGGTGTGTATCAACTTCGCCAACGCGAGGGGCATTCCGCCGGTCACCACGAAGCGATGGGCATCGTGGTCTTTCGTCGCCACACCAACCGGTTTGAGGTTCTCCGCGATGTGATGTTCTAGGCGAACTCTTGTCGATGTGTCGACGTAGCCGTCCTCAGAAGCCCGAGGGGCAAGAACACTTGTGCCCAGTGGAAAGCTGAAATTGTGAAGTGGGACCCGGGAACCGACAGGACCACCACAGACACCCACGCTTCCGCCAGTGATTGCAACAGCAAACAAAACATCAACATCGACAAATCGGTTGACAACTGCCCGCCAAGTCAAAGTGTTCTCTTCTGTTGGTGACAGGACCTTTACTTCACAGCCAGCCTCTCGCGCTATGTGCGAGGCGACGGCCTCACCATTGGCGGCTAGGCGGAAGGCTTCGGTTGCGACTGCCACTATTCGTTGACAGTTATGAACCTTCGCAGCGGTCATGAACTCCGCCACGACACCGGTTGCTGCAGCAATATCGGTTTCTGTGAATGAGCCGTTCGAACTCACCGACGACCCGAGATTGAGATGGTGGATTCTGTGTTGAGTGTCGCGTCCGGTTTCGATAGTGAGACGAAAGCTGGTGCTTCCCATCTCTATCAACGCGACTCTCACATGCCAGAGGCTAGGAAGTTCCGTTGAAGGAGTGGTGGATCCGGTTTGCGGTTAGCGGACGATGATTCAAGCCAAATCGAAATTGAAGTCAGGGAGAACTTGAACTGCGCGTCCGACATACTCCTCGGTCATCATTGACTCCATGACCTGCTGGTCACTTGTTCCAGCCCATTGTCGACCTTTCGGTGTTCGTACCGAGGCCAAACCGCGTTCAGGTCCCTCGGCTCCGTGCATCACGGTGTAAGCCTCAATGGTTCCTTCACCGACATGATCAGCGTCCAACTCCACGGTCGGGTATTTGTCAATTTCGGTTTGGCAGTTTTCATGTTGGAACCCGGAGGGCGGGGGCGTTGTGCTGTACAGACCAAAAGCGTGTTTTGTGATGTAGCCGCCGTTAGCGGAACACAGCCCCATCGCGCCGGCGTCTTCGCGCAACACGTTGGCCATAGTGGCGATTGAATGAGTCACATAGTTGTTGAGTGGACCGCCGGCGAAGGTCAACCCACCGGTCTGAGTTAACTGGCGGTCAATCCCAAGTTCCATCTCGGTTGCAGCGATTTGCACCGCCGAGGGGAAACAGCTGTACAGATCCACGTGATCAATGTCTGCGGCTTGCACCCCAGCCAATTCCATTGCCTTTCTTCCGGCGACCCTGATAGCGGGTGAGGAATGAAGATCGGCTCTGTTCGATACGAAGTTTGTGTCTGAACCGTCAGTTCCCGCGTGCGGGAATAACCAACGGTCCTGAGCAACACCCACCGCTTCGGCCGTTTCTGCCGA
>JASMKJ010000408.1 GCA_030749275.1 Acidimicrobiales bacterium | reverse complement strand
CCGTCTTGTTCATCTTGTTTTGATGAATGCCCCACACCTTCACGAAGTTGGACGTACGGAATGCCGTACTGGAGGGCCAAGGGTTGAGCGAAGTGGTGAGGAAGCTTGTGTACGTCGTGCGGACTACCTCCTGAAAGGGTGAAGTCGTCTCCGCCAACTGACACCGGGCGACCGTCGATCTCTCCGAGTCCCATGACGTAACCCCCCGGTGAAAACTCCACCAGGTTGCCATCAGAGTCGTACTCAGCAGCGCCGATCAGGTGACCCATTTCCAAGAAAGAACCCGGGTCACAGAACTTTTCCATTCTTTCGCGAACG
Source organism: Acidimicrobiales bacterium (assembly GCA_030749275.1). Lineage (GTDB taxonomy): Bacteria > Actinomycetota > Acidimicrobiia > Acidimicrobiales > Poriferisodalaceae > UBA6944. The sequence goes on along the minus strand of JASMKJ010000408.1, from coordinate 3,768 downwards.
GTGTAACGACCACCGTCGTGCTGTCGTTGAACACGTTCAGGCCCACCCATTTCGTCGGCCAAGCCCTTTACGTATTCAATATCTTCAACAGCTTTCGCCCAACCCATCCCGGGCTTCCAAAAATCTCGGTCAGGGTCTACAGGCACTCGTTAACCCTTGCCGTGACGTAGCAGTTTGCCGGGCAGCGGCGAGTCGGCCGATACGGTGTCCTCCCCATCGTGTCTGATAACCGTTCCGTTGACGACCACTGCATCAATTCCCTTAGCATCAGATATCAGTCGATCAGCCCCCGCGGGAAGGTCGTGCACCCTTCGTTTACCCTCGTGTCCGACCTCGTCCATGTCGAAGACGACAACGTCAGCCCAACCGCCCTCGGCGAGGGTGCCGCGATCTTCGATTCCGAAAATCTGTGCCGGCCGTTGGGTCAGCATGTGGATCGCTTCTTCGATCTCGAAGCTCCGACGTTCACGGACGAAGGTAGACAAAAATTCAGTGGAATACTTAGCGTCACAAAGCTGACTCGCGTGGGCCCCGGCATCAGAGAGCCCGATCACCGTGGTGGGGTCATGGAGAAGCTCATCAATCTCATCACGATCATGGTTAAGTACGTCTTGAAGGATGCGCATATCAAGATCAGCGTCTAAAGCCATGTCAAGCATTAGATCAATGGGGTCCTCACCTCTCTCATCTGCGAGTTCTTGTACGTTGCGTCCTTCTAGATCGCTGTCTGGAGGGAACCAAGTTATTTCGGTTCTTGACCAACGATCCCCGACTTTGCCACCGTTGCCGGCCTTTTCCTTAAATTTTTCCCTCCACTCGGGATCTGCGTAATACGCCTTCCTTCCTTCGTGGTCGCTTTTGGCGACGGGCTCGAACAGCCGCATGCCCTCATATATGAATGGCGCTTTCCAAGTCATTTCAAACTGCACCGGCTGAACTGCGACTTGGGGATAAACAGCTACACCTCGTTCAGCGAGTTCATGGGCCTTTTCGACGTCTTTCAAGTGACTGCCCGGACCCACTGCGCTTGCAAGCAGGGCTGTCCAACTCACGTTCGCACCTGTTGATTCCGCTACCTGAGCGAACTGTTCGTGGCTGAGTCCACGTCCTTGGGTCGCTTGCATGACCCCTCCGACATCACCAAGTGCTTGAGCAATCTCAATGATTTCTTCTGGCGTTGCCAAACGGCTCGGCACGGGACGTCCCTCATAACCCACATGGGTGTTCGCGCGGCTCGTGGCGAACCCTAAGGCTCCAGCTTCAAGTGCTTCGGTTACGAGTTCTCTCTGACGAGCAATCTCAAGGTCGGTGGCTTCGCGTTCAGTGGATTCCTCGCCCATCACGTACATCCGCAACGCGGTGTGGCCAATCATTGCTGTCATATTCACTGCACACCCGTTGCCCTCTAGTGCGTCCAGGTACTCGGGGAAAGTCTCAAAACCCCAATCGCCCAACCCAGCGCGCAACGCATCAACACTCATGCCCTCGACGTTTTCCAACGTACGCATAATGAGATCGCGATGTTCCGGTCGTGTCGGGGCCACGGAAAATCCGCAGTTGCCCATGACGATGGTCGTAACGCCGTGCCACGGGGAACAGCTCACCAAGGGATCCCACAAGACCTGCGCATCGTAATGGGTGTGAATATCAACGAAGCCAGGCGCGACTATCCGCCCGGTAGCATCGATGGTCTTGTCGGCATCAGCGGGAGCATCGCCCATTGCGACGATGCGACCCTCCTTTATGCCTAGATCGCCGGAGTAGCGCGCTGCGCCGGTGCCATCAACGATGGTGCCGCCCGAAATCTTTAAGTCATACGACATTTGGATCCCCTTGTGTGGAACTACACAAAAAAATAGTTCGATTCGAGGCGATTTGCTGATATCCCAGCTAGTCGACCCACTCCGGTAGGCTGTTTACACAGCTATTGAAGGGAAATTAGTTTGCCGAAACAGAAGGACGACGCCATCTTGCTTGAGGGGAAGACTGTCGAAGCGCTTAAGGGCGGTCACTTTCGTATTGAGTTGGATAACGGACACGAAGTTCTTGGTCACCTGAGCGGCAAGATGCGCAAGCATCACATTCGCATCCTTCCCGGAGATCGCGTTCAAGTTGAAGTTTCGGCTTACGACCTGACACGAGGCCGGATCACATACCGCTACAAGTAGCTCTGCATCTAGTTCCTTGCGGGTTAACCAGGTGTGGGTCTTGCCGACCATTGACATGGCGTGAGCATCTGAAGCCAGTCGTAGGTACCTAACGAAACCTCCAAAGGTTCTCCCCCTAACCCGGATTTCGCCGGTGACATACGCTCAAAAAACGGGCTCCCAACTGTTTTGACGAATACGGCCGGGGCATCGGAGCAACTGGGATGTAGCTCGAAGACCCAAGTGGTTGGTCCCTCCGAGCAGTCACCTTCGCAAGCGTTGTAGATCATCAGGTCTCCGATGCCTTCAGCGCTCGGAGTCTGTTGGGAGCCGACGAACTGCAGACCCTCCGAAGAGAACAGCAACAAATCTCCGGGCTGTGGGATGTTGCCCGCATTTACCTGCTGATTCCATAAGAACGCATCCGGGAGTAGGTCGATTTCCCACCCACCGGCAGCAGTGACAACTATTTCTTGCACGCCTTGGGTAATGTCGTCGAGCCAACGAATCCCTTGAATTGGCCAGCCGCTGTTTGAGGACCCGAATGTCGCAACAGGTATCTGATCGTCGAGTAATTCGATAATGAGTTCCGAATCTAAGGCTTTGCTTCGGTAGATGGCTGTTCGAAAAATCGACCAATCGTCACCTACCGCTACGACATTGTCGCCATATCCGCTGATGGTGATGGCCCCTTCGTCTCTTGTGGCGATCGAAACGGGGTACTGGACCGGAGTGGTAGTCGTCGAGGGAGAAATCGGAACCGAAGTCGAGGTAGCGGATGAACTGCTCACCGCGAGTGAGTTAGTCGAAGACGTCGTTGTCGCGGTCTCCACTGGATCTTCCTCGACGGGTGAGGAAATGGCCGAAGCGGAGTCATCGTTCGAACTCCCGCTCACCACCTGAATCAACGCTGCGACTCCTAATAGGAGCGCAACTGTGAGAACAAGCAGCCTGGAGCGGTTCGGTACCACTTCCTCCACAGTAAAGACAACTGACCCGGAATATGGGAATGGTGGGTCCCTTCGCCGCGGTTTTCCATCACATTGGTAGTGAACTGGCATCTACTCTCAAAGAGTGAACGAAAGACAACACACCCATCAACCAGGCGTTACCCCCTACTTAGAGGGCGTAACTGTCTTGGATTTCACCCAATACTTGGCCGGCCCATCCTGCACGAGGCTTTTGGTCGAGATGGGTGCTGATGTGATCAAGGTCGAGTACCCACCTTATGGAGACCCGGTGCGCCCAAGCCCACCGAGACGAAACGGAAGATCCGCATACCACGTCCAGCAAAACCGGGGGAAACGGAGCCTGTCGGTCGACTTGACCAGACCAGAGGGCATATCGCTAATCGAGGACCTGATACCCAAAGTAGACATTGTCGTAGAGAACTACAGCCCAGGGGTCATGGAACGTCGCGGACTTGGCTATACGCGATTGAGGGAGCTGAACCCCCGAATCATCATGGCTTCGATATCGGGCTTTGGACAATCTGGCCCGCTCTCAGAAAAGACTGCCTTCGACTTCATCGCTCAAGCCTATTCCGGCCTAATGCATATGACCGGAGACCCGGATGGGCCACCGATGTTGATTGGTGCAGGAATCGCTGACACCTCCACCG
>JASMKJ010000407.1 GCA_030749275.1 Acidimicrobiales bacterium | reverse complement strand
CCGTCGCTTGTGGCGAAGAGCGTGTCATCTTTACCAATCCCAACGTTACGTCCGGGGTGGAATTTTGTTCCTCGTTGACGAACGATGATGCCACCAGCGTGGATGCTTTGGCCGGCAAATACTTTGACTCCGAGTCGTTGGGCATTTGAGTCACGCCCATTCTTGGTGGAACCGCCGCCTTTGGTTTTCGACATTTCATCCCCTCACGATTTCGGTGATTTCAATGGTTGTATAACGCTGTCGGTGGCCCCATCGACGTCGGTTGTTGGTTTTGTTCTTGTAGGTGAAGCCATGAATTTTTTCACCCTTGGTTTCACCGACAACCCTAGCGGTAACAGAAGCTCCGGTTAGCTCATCATGGGTCGACATCACGGTGTCATCATCGACCAGCAAGATGGGACTAAAGGTGACTTCGGCACCCTCATCGGCGTGAAGAAGTTCCACATTGAGAACCTGGCCGGTCTCAACTTTTTCTTGTTTGCCGCCTGTGGCTATTACCGCGTACATAAGACTCTTCATGCTACCGGGTGTCTCAGTTCTCACAAACCGTTGGTGAGGGATCAAATCTTGAGAACGGATTGGTGAAGTTCTACACCTCGGCCGTCGCAGTGTTCGCAGGTGTTGCTGAGCGACTCGAGTAGGCCTTCTCCCGTTCTCCTTCGGGTCATTTCAACTAGACCTAAGTCCGAGATGCCCGACACTTGGGTTCTTGTCTTGTCCCGAGCAAGTGCTTCTTCGAATGCTCTGATTACCTCGTCACGGTTTTTCTTGATCTCCATATCTATGAAATCGATGACGATGATGCCGCCTATGTCTCGTAGCCGGAGTTGTTTAGCTATTTCCTCGGCTGCTTCTAAGTTGTTGCGAAATACGGTCTCTTCGAGGCTTGATTTGCCGACGTTTTTGCCTGTATTCACGTCAATGACAGTGAGGGCTTCAGTGTGGTCAATGACGAGCGATCCTCCTGAGGGTAGCCACACTTTTTGGTCGACTGCTTTACGCAGTTGTTCTGCGATGTGGTACCGCTCAAATAGTGGAAGTGATTCTTTCTCTTTGTCATGAAATTCGATTCGATCGGCCAACGCAGGGGTGACTGTTTCCATGTATCCCTTTACCTGTTGATAGAGGGAGGCGTCGTCGATCACAACTCCTCGGTAGTCCCTGTTGAACTCTTCGCGGATGACTCTGACAGCAAGTTCGGGCTCGCGGAACAGAAGGTTGGGCGCTTTCGTTGAGGATGACAGTTTGTTGATTTGTTGCCATTGCTCTAGAAGACGTCGTACGTCGCGTTCGATTTCTTCTGCTGTGACGTCTTGGGCCGCTGTTCGAACTATGACCCCATGTTCAGCAGGTTTTACTTTGTCGAGGATGTTGCGTAGGCGTCGTCGTTCCCGGTCTCCAAGGCGTTTCGAAATGCCGTAAGTATCGCTATTGGGAACTAGGACTACGAAGCGTCCGGGGAGACTTACTTCGGTGGAAAGTCGTGCTCCTTTGTGGGCGATGGGATTCTTGGTGACTTGGCAGAGGATTGATTGGCGGGCGCTCAATAGATCTTCGATTCGGGCCTCATTTTGGGTGCGACCGAACCGAGATCTTGGATTTTTTGCCTTCGGCGCAGGTGGTTGTGCTTTGCCTCCGTCTAGGTCGTCGCGGTCGTACGTGACGTCTCCCCGATACAAGACAGCGTTCTTGGGGGTGCCGATATCAACGAATGCTGCCTCCATTCCCGGGAGCACGTTTTGGACTTTTCCGAGGTAGATGTTTCCATGAATTTCGCTGACGTCATCTGACGGTCGGCTGACGTAGTGTTCGATGAGGGATCGCCCTTCCAGGACTGCGATGTGGGTGACTCC
>JASMKJ010000406.1 GCA_030749275.1 Acidimicrobiales bacterium | reverse complement strand
CCGTTACCGCAGCTTCTCTCCACTATGTGGCATTCGTTTTTGTTGTGCTCCCGAAAGCTCGATAAAGGTACCTACCGCCAAATACCCATCGAAGGCTCCGGCGATGAAAACCCGCTTGAATCGCCCATTACCAGGACGGCGAGTTAGCTACGAGTCAGTTATCGGACACCGGTGTGACAGCGAACACGGTTCGCCCACGCTGACCCAGCCGGGCGGTAGTGGCAGCGGTGAACAACACTGCAAACACCAGGGCTACACCAAGAATCGCAGCGGCCAGGTTGAGATCGAGATAGCTGCGATAGGAAACAATGGCACCAGCGGAAATACCAGCGACTGCCCCGAAAGCCATCATGCACATGTCCCCCGCACCTTGGACACTGGCGCGTTGTTCAACCGGAAACGAGTCCGTTAGCAGTCCGCTCGCAGCGATGACGCCGAAACACCACGCGAAGCCGATCACGGTCTGACCGCCAGTGATTCCAATAAACCCTTCAGGTGGAGTGAAACCAGCCCACAACGCACCGGCTACGCAGAGCACGCCGGAGCAAATCAGCATCGGGTAACGCCCGACCTGATCGGCGAGCCGACCGACCAATGGACTAAAGGCGTACATGCCAAGGATGTGGCTGAACAACATGATGCTGATCGCGCCGTTGCTTTGTCCTCCATCGTTCATGTGCAGTGGAGTGAGGGTCATGGTGGCGACCATCGTCGCCTGGCTGGCCATCATCGCGAACACTGCTAGTCGAGCCTTGGAGTTCGCGAGGATCAGTCCCAACGCTGCGCTAAAAGGCAGTCTTGTGTCTTCGTCGGCGCTCCCCACCCCACCGGCAACTACCAGCGGGTCCGGCCGCAATCGAATCTCTACAACCGCGGCTGCCACAAGGAAGAGCAACGCGCCTATAAGGAACGAACCCGCGTAATCGGGGAGTCCGACACGGCGTCCGATGGGATCGAAGACCGACAGGGAAACCAAAGATCCGAAACCCGAACCGATCGTCGTGGCGGCGACGACCAAACCAATCGTCGACGCTCGGCGTTCGGGCTTAGCGAGGTCCGCTGCAGCGTAGCGGGTCGCCATGTTGGTCGCGTTGCCGACGCCGACGAGAGCCACACCGAGAGGCAAGAACAGAAACTGTCGGGTGATTGCCGCCAATACCGCAAGGAACGCACCGGTTGAAGCGAGGACATAACCCGTCAGGAGACCGGGCCGTCTGCCGCTTCGGGCCATGATTCGTGCCAATGGGAAGGATGCAATCGCCGCCCCGATCGACAGAGAGGCAGCGGCAAGGCCCGCCAAGGTCTTTGAGCCTGTGATGTCATCCGCTAGCAGAGCCGTCACAGAATAACCAGCAACCAATCCGATTCCGCCGCACATTTGACTAACAAGCAGCGTTCGGACGGTGCGGCGCTGCACTCGCTCAATGTCCGGGTGATGGGTCGAAACTTGTTCGCCAGTCCCTAGGACTGGCTCGTCGACCTGTGTCACGTCGTAGCTCCCATCAGTGATTTCGCTGCCGACGCAGCAAACCGCTGAAACTTTATCGAACACCGATTAGTTTTGGGAGTCGTGGACGAATCCTGGGTGACGACTTCTGACGGTCGCCCGGATCGCCCCTCACGAACCCTATTGATCTTTTTGTTCATTGCGGCCATAGCAATGGTCGTCGGCAGCGTGGCTCTCAGCCGGGTCACCGACCGGCCAGAGCCCGAACAGCATTTGATCACGATCCCAGCAGGGACCGCTATGCGCCTCAGTTTGGGACACGATGTCGACATCATCCCTTCAGACCTTGACTTCAGGCTTCGGGACCAGCTCACCGTGATCAACGAGGACTCTGCGACTCATCAAATCGGTCCCTTCCTCATTCCCGCTGGCGCTCGGCTCGACACAAGATTCGCCGAAGCCGCCACCCTCGAGGGGTTCTGTTCACTTCACTCGAGCGGCCGCATAACAATCAACATTGGCGGGGCGTAGTGGGGTGCACCCAACGAAGTTCCGCACAGGCAAAGCTTGGGCAGGTGTAGTCCATCGGACGATCTAGACCTGAATCAGGGTTTGGGCTAGGCGTCAAAGTTGCGGGCACACAAGGCTTTTCCCTTGGGTGCTCATTTGGACGTATTCGCTCATGCTGTCCGTGTCGAGGACTGACTCCAAAGAAAGGGTCTGGCTGTAAGAACTCGCAAAGGTGGTGGTCAATTCAGCCGCTACGCGCGATCGGAGCTGTTTGCTTTTTTCGGGTCCTATTTTCGCCAGAAAATTAGGGAGCAGCCAACCAGCCACGCCCCATGCCATCCCATAATTTCTTCGTAGGAGAGTGGGACCGCGGTCTAATCCACCATAGATATACAACTGTTTGTGAGTGGTTGACCCGTATCGGCTGTATTCATCGCCGCTTGAACTCGCTGCCACCTCCATGGCGTGAAGGAGTTCTGTGGTCAAGTCACCACCGCCAACGGCGTCAAAACCAACTGTTGCTCCTGTTGTCGTGATGGCGTCGACTAAGTCGCTACGAAAGTCAGGTGAACTTGAGTCGACGACGTGCGTCGCCCCTTGTGATTTGAGAAGTTCTACGTGTTCTTCACGTCGAACAATGTTGACCAAAGCGATTCCATCGTCGATACATATTCGGTTGAGCATCTGACCTAGATTCGAGGCGGCGGCAGTGTGGATAAGCGCCGAATGGCCCTCAAGTCCCATGGTTTCGGTCATGCCTAAGGCAGTGAGCGGGTTCACGAAACACGACGCGGCATCAACAGCTTTGGTGCCTTGCTCTAAAACTAAGCAATCCCGCGCTTTCACTATGCGATGGGTGGCGTACATTCCACCCGCTAGAGCGGCGACAACCTGTCCTTGCAGTGCTTGTGCTTCTTCTCCGTCACCTGCATCGATAACTACGCCCGCTCCTTCGTTTCCCACAGGCATGGCCTGATCAAGCCGACCCGCGAGAGCATCGATCGCACCATCGGGAAGGGACAGAACGAGCCCGATTTCCGATTTGGAAACAGTTGATGCGTCCGCGCCCGCCAGAAGAAGTCCTAGGTCACTGGGGTTGATTGGTGATGCCTCCACCGCTACCAGTACTTCGTCAGGCCCCGGACTCGGCACCTCAAATTCTTCGACCCTCAAGTGAACTGTCGAATCTGAAGTAACTGTCGAGGTCAGCCGCTTTCCTTTGGACATGTACACCAACTCCTTTTCCAATTCGCAGACCTTACCGGACTCCTATTTTGATCAGTCTTTGTGGAGTGCGGTAAGGACTTCCGTACATAAACCTTCGCAGAAGTTCTCAGGGTCGGTCTAGCGGACCGGCTTTCCGGTTTCAGCCTCTATCACTTCCACTCGTTCAGCGTAAATCGACAGTCCTTCCGGCTCCACCAAACGATTAAGAGCACAGGTCAGTGTTGTTTCAATCCGCTCTGGTAGAAAGCATTCATATTCGTCGCACAGTTGGAAACTAACGGCGACCGAGACTTGCAAAGCGTCGGGAATCTCGTGACCCAAGCGGATGACATCCGAGGTAACAGTTATTGGGAGTGAAGCTCGGATTCGCCCCTTATAGACAGGTACTTCTTCGTCCATACCCAAAGTGTTCATCGGTTCACTTGCCGGCCATGACACATCACCAATCCGAATACCGTCACCGTCTACGTCAAGCGAGAGGCAGGTAAATCGGTTCGGAGCACCGGAAGCGTATGCATGCGTGCCTTCGGGAATTTCGATATCGATGAGGAGCTGAGATATGACTTCTAGTTGAAGCGCCGGCTCGCTCAGGCCGATACTTACATTGATTTGATCAGAAACGTCCACGCTCTCAGCTTCGGAGTGGACTTCCATCTCTTGCCCAAGGGCCCGAGCTAGCACCGAAGACCCAGACGCTCGCCGCGCATGATGCTGATGAAAGTCCTTGTCAGTGACAATCATGTTCGGGTCGACGTAGTAGGTACCTGGATAGGGGATCCCGTGCCATCGCATGCTTTGGCCTTCGTCTGGTCGTATTAGCTGGTTCATGATTCCGAATGCTCGGATAACTGCCGAATCGCCATCAGACAACAGAGAGAAGGTGATGTCGTGCTTGGAAGCAAAGTCTGCGAGAATTTCTACGGGGTCATTGCTAATTGCAAACACTGAGTAGCCAGCTTCCTCAAGCTTTTCTTTGATTCCCTGCAGTTGAACCAACTGCGTCATACATGGAGGTCACCAGTAAGCAGAACGGTGGAAGACAACAACTCCCCCATTTGACCCAAGGGACTTTGCCACGTTGATGAGATTCCCGGTCTGGTCGGGGAGAACAATAGATGGAACAACCTCGCCAACCTTAGGGCCCGTGTGAAAGTCTTTTTCGGGTTGCCTACGCGTCGCTCTGGTCAGTTCCTGCGGACTGTAGAAGCCGAATTCGTCGTAGTACTGATTTTCGGTTTGTGACACAACGGCTTCCTCACCCTGCAGTGGGTATGACATTACCGACCTGCATACCTAATCCCGGTCGCACCGTTCAAATCACGCATGCAGTGCTGAGTTGGCGCATGAGCCGACGCTCGGTCGGATCCCACGCGTCACGTCGATGCATGGTCCCAAGAGCATCGAACATGATCAAATCCCCAACCTCCCAATCATGGCCGTAGACCCGATCAGGCTGGGTGGCGTGCAAATGCAGCGCCTTGAGCAGGGCACTGCTTTCATCACGCTCCATTCCTACTATTCGCCGGGTGATGCCTCGGGACACATACAGGATCTCCTCACCTGTGTCAGGATGACGCACCACCATTGGATGCTCAGCCTCGGGGATGTCGGGACGATGAATTCCAGCAGCCTCGTCACGCTCGACCTTGGCCGCGAATTCTTTGTCGGGTTCGGCCATATAGTCGGCAATGCTGTGCGTGGCCCGCAGGCGACTAAGCCGAGTCCGCAATCCAGGGTCGAGAGTTGCGTAGGCGTCGTACATATCAGTGAAGTACGTCCTGGGCGGTGCAGATGGCAACTCCACCGCGTTGAGGAAGCTTGTCTTAGCGGGTGTCGCTACGTAGGAATAGTCAGCGTGCCACTCGAGGTCAGTGGCGCCCTCCACTCCCAAACGATCACCGTCCTTGCCGCGAATGTTTGTCACCGGGAGGATCTCTGGAAGCGCTCCCGCATTCCGGAACCACTCCGAGCCTTTAATCGGGTCGCCGAACGACTCCACGAATCTCACAAGGTCCCCGTCAGTGGGCTGAGGCTGACCACGAAACACCAGTACTCGGTGACGGTGTAACGCCTCAGTGATATCTCGTTTGCTGGAGTCAGTAAGGGGCTCGGCTGGTTCCCAACCAGAAACCAGAGCCCCAAGCGGAGCACCAGCCAATGGAACAATATTAAGACTCATATTGACCCCTTCTTCCGCCGTTTCGACTCTAGGCGTTGATCATGATGATGAGCATCACTGAGCCGCCGAGCATCGTCAACGCATTGAGTATCAAATAAACAGGAAACGGTGCTTTGGCGAACTGCTGGCCGAACGTTGTTGAGGCAAGACCTTCATCCATGTCGGATCGCATTGCAGCAATATCCATAATCGCGCCGTGGGAACCAAACCACAGAAACAATCCGACCAAGGCGACAGCTATTGATAACGCCAGTTGAGCATTGTCCGACAACGATCCCCACGAGATGGCCAACGCTATTCCGACGATCATCGCCACCAGACACTTCAAGCACACCCACAGCATCTCTGCTCGGTGATCGATCCAACTACGAAGCTCACTTTGCTCCATGACATCTCCAATGTTCTTTTTGACGAGATCGACTATAGAAGGTCTGACCCTGTAGGGAACCCCTAAGACGCAGTGGTCTCGTTTCCCTGTGTGGGCGATACAGGATCCGCCCTCATATCCGGAAGTGCCCTAACGCTCCCAAATCAAAGGGACTTCGCATCCTGCGCCGAAGTCCTTAACCAGCCAGGGTCAGGCCGTGTTCTTTCACTGTGTGGGCGGAAGCAGTGACGAGTTCGGTGATCTGATTCCAGTCGATGTCGTCGGCTAGGGCCGGTAGCAGGTCCTCGCGTGCGCAGCGCATAGCGCGTTCGAGCACGCCGCCTTTGGTGGCCGCGCCCACCGACAGCTCCTCTAACACCTCGCGCGGTTCGACCTGGGCGGTATGCAGCGTCAGGTCGAGGTGGCGGTGGACGAAGGTACGGGCCGTGTCGGGGGCTAGGTCGGTTTCGGTGTAGTAGCGGGCGATGCCGTCGTGCCATGCCCGGGCCATGGAGGTGAGGTAGTCGGCGTGGTCACGAAGATCTTCGCCGCGGACTGGGGTTGACTGGGCGGGAGCGAAGCCGGTGAGGTCGCGCACGCGGGCCCTGAGGTACTCGCCAACGTCGTTGTGGTCCAATTCGAGCCGGTCGGCCACGATCGGCAGGGCGTACCACAACGAGTTGATGACACAGAGGCCACCCAACATCGGCACGATTTGGTGCGACTCGACCTCTACGTATTCGCCTTGGCCCGCGAAGAGGTTCTGGAGTTCGGCCACCCGTTCGGTGGGCCATGGGGCGGCGTAAGTGACTGTGTAATGACCCTCGTCGACGACTGGGCGCCCGGCGATGGAGGTCACGTTGTTGGGGATCATGTTGACCACCAGCACATCGTCCCCCAGAGCGTCGAGGTAGGTCTGGCCTAGTGGGACCGGCGGGAACGCGTAGAGCACCGGCAGAGGCCCGTCTTCGGCGCG
>JASMKJ010000405.1 GCA_030749275.1 Acidimicrobiales bacterium | reverse complement strand
GTTGAGGCCGGGTTGCCCAGTCGTTGAGTTCGTCGATCAGTCGTCTGCTGTCGATGCCATTCCACCCGACGATAGAACGAGCGTGTGAGCCGACGTAATAATTGCGGCGGCCGTTTCGGGGATTTGTTCTGACCAGTTTTTGTTCGATTGGCGGCAGCGATGCTGCATGGTTGTCATCCACAGGCGCTGTCTTTGTGCGACTAAAGACGTAGTCGTGGAGGACGTTGAGATTAGCGATTTCATCCTGTTTGTCTGGGTCCAGTCGTTCGTATGCACTGCGTTGGCTGACGAACTCAGTTGCCCCTCCTTCATCTGGAACCTCGTAGGCGTGCAAAATTGAGACGTATGAAGGCACTAATCGGAACGAAGAGTCGGAGTGCCAGAGGTTGTTGCCCTTCGAATACTGGGTGCGCGGATCAGTCTCATCTCGTTTGGTTCCAGCGTCAACGACGTTGCCGACCGTTCCAAAATGAACTATTTCGCCTGTACGACCGAAAGTGACATGGTTTTCTTCTGGTTCCCCGAGAGCTCGGGTGAGCCGCATCTGGGCATCGTCGGTCATGTTTTGTTCTGCGAACAGCAACACGGAGTATTCGTCGATCGCGGCGTGCATCGCTTCGACCAAGTCAGATGTCAGCGTCCCGGTCAGGTCGACACCGGTGATACGGGCTCCAAAATCGTCGTGGAGGGGTTCGATCTCCATAGCCACTAGCTTCGCACAGCGCGGTCCTCAGCGGCGTTCGAGATAACTAAGTCTCCCGGTTGTGTACACCAAGAAATTTTGAATAGTCAGTACTCAAGGCAATGATGCTGTGACGGTTGGTTCCGTTCTCCCGATGAACATTGGGGGCTTGATAGTCCTCAGACTGCATCATGTCGATAAACGCGGCAGGGGTGGGATACAGAACAAGCGAAACATAGTCCCAATCACCATCCGAAAGGTCCCCAAACGCCAATGATCCGACTGGTCCTGCCCAAAGAATCGTTCCTCCTCGAGCTTTCAGTAAGCCGATGACTCCCCGGCTGTAACGCTGATAGGCGTCCCATCCACTGCCATCGCCATCCAGGGACTGGTCTCTAAATTTCATGAGGTTCAACATGACAACAGGCTCATCTACATCGAGTTGCTCTAGGCCCGAGATGTGTAGTTCCTCGCGATGAAGACCCATTTTTTTTCCTTAGTGCCGCGGATCGACACCTAAGCCTAATTCAGGTCCCCTTCGCAGTCATCGTCGACACTTCGCGGCTTTCAGCAACCGTTCGGTCATGGATACCGATAGCCGCTCCGCGAAGTATCGCTTCACCGTCGTGTCGCTGTTCATCGTTAACTGAGATTTAGGGCGGGATGCCAAAGGTAGAAAGGAGATAACACCCTTCGACACCCCATCACCGAACCACATCCGGCTAGCCCTGGGATCGTATTCTAATTCTTGGACAATGACGTGGGTCTTACTGAGCTGACCAGCCACCGTCGACCATGAGAGTCGTGCCGCTTATCAGTGAGGCGGCTGGTGATGCCAAAAATACGACCGCCCCGACGACATCGGAAATTTGGCCAAATCGACCAAGGGGGATGCGGGAGAGGAGATCCCCACCAATTTCAGGATCATTGAGTCGGTCATGGGTAAGTGGAGTATCAATCGCTGTTGGGCCTACGGCCACGACTCGAATGCCCAAGGGGGCTAATTCGACCGCTGTCGATTTAGTGAATCCTTCGATGAAATGTTTCGTGGCCGAATAGACGCTGTTATTTGCTCGTCCGTTTACCCCAAAGGTTGAGGACATGTTGATGACAACACCCGAACCGTGTTGTTTCATTATCCGAACGGCGGCTTGAGCAACGAGAACAGCTCCTCGACAATTGATTTGGAGCATGGCCTCCAAGTCATCTTCGGTGAGATCCAGTAATGAGGATGGTTTGAGGATTCCAGCGTTGTTGACCAAAATATCCAGTCGTTCGATTTGGGAGATTTGTTCTCTAACAGCTGCTCCATCACTTACGTCGCACACCAATTTGTGAGCTGACCCGCCAGCGGTTTGGATTTCATCTGTAACTTCGTTCAGTTCTGATTCAGTGCGGCTCATTGCAATGACTTCAGCGCCTGCTTCCGCGAGAGCGAGCGCGCAACCTTTGCCTATTCCTCGACCTGCACCTGTGACGAGGGCTACTTGGCCGTCGACTCGCATGGAGGGCAGCGCTGGTTCGCTCACGTCTCAAACCCTAGTAGGGGAACTTCTTTTGGATCTCAATGGCCGGGGATCTACCGTTTAATTTGTGCTGGCCTTACCTGCTCGGGTACAGGTAGCAGGAAATTCTCCGGCACCGCTGAGTGTCACTGCTTCAGGAAACTATGTTGAGCAATGCTCTCTCGGGTCGGGACAACGCGGATGAAAGTGGCAGCCTGTCGGGGGAGGAAGATAGCCAAGCCGTCTAAAGCTTGTTGACAACAACTAGATACAACTATCGAGGCCGCGTCCCCCGAATTAGTTGACCTGGTCGCTGCCCTGTCGCTTGACCATCGCGAAAGATCACTTCACCACTTTTGATGGTCACCAGATAGCCGCTCGCTCTTTGTACCAGTCTGCGACCTTCAGCGGGTAAGTCAAAGATCATTTCGGGTGCATGCAGTGTCAACCGCTCAAAGTCGATCACGTTAATGTCGGCGACCATTCCGGATTCAAGAGTGCCCCGATCTTCGAGTCCGACTTGTCGGGCGGTGTCCCGAGACTGGCGTTGGACAACATATTCGAGGGGTAGGCGTTCTCCTCTCTTTCGGTCCCGAGCCCAATGGGTGAGCATATAAGTCGGGAAACTCGCATCGCATATGACTCCGCAGTGGGCACCCCCGTCGCTCAAACCAGGCAATGTTCCGTCCGCGAGATTCATCTCTCGTAAAGCGTCGTGATTTCCTTCAGCGAAATTTGCTAGAGGGAACAACAACAGTTCGCGGCCATCGCCGCTGAGGAGCAGGTCATACGCCAATTCAGCCGGTTCGACACCCAACTGTTGAGCCTGAGCCAAGACACTCGTCTCGGGTTTCGGCTCGTATTCAGGGGGATCTCCCAGCGGAAACATTTTATGGAAGGATTGAGCGATCATTCCCGACATGCCCCGGGTTCGGTCCTTATGTTCGCCAATGAGAGCAGCTCGGACTTCCGGACGCCTCATTTGTTCAACTCGTTCCTCCAAACTCAGGTCTGCGAGTTCGCTCCGATAAGTGGGACAGGTGATAAATGGATGCATCGAACTCTGCAAACCCAAGAGAAGAGTTACTGGGCGAGCGGCTATTTGGGCTGTGATGTCCTGTCCGTCATGTCGAGCGGAATTCACCCGTTTCAGAATTTCTCGCCACTTGTCAGGTGCCCGATCATCTTGGGTGAGTAAAACTGACAGTCGGGAATCCGAACAAGAGGTCATACCTTCGAAGATCTC
>JASMKJ010000404.1 GCA_030749275.1 Acidimicrobiales bacterium | reverse complement strand
TACGAAGCAGGGTTAACTCCTCTTCGATGAAAGGGCGACAATTGTCTCGTTCTTCTGGTGTGGGTTTGTTCGCGGGCGGCGCGCATCGGACCGCTGCTGTTACGTAGGCACCGAAAAGTGCGAGTCCATCATCAATGTTTTGGGCTAAAGATTGGTTGGCAAAACCGGTTCTGTGAAGTGAAGCGAAGAGAAAGTCTCCGGATCGATCTCCTGTGAATACACGACCTGTCCTGTTTGCGCCATGGGCTGCGGGAGCAAGCCCGACAATCACTACTTTGGCCGAAGGGTCTCCGAATCCTGGAACACCGCGGCCCCAGTACTCTTCCTCTGCGTAAGCTGCGCGTTTTTCTGCGGCTACTTTCTCCCGCCATTCAACAAGTCGCTCGCAACGACGACACTCAGTTATAGCTTCGGCGAGATGAGCGAGGGTTTCCACAACGCGAGTGTTGCAGACTCCGAGGCATCTTTAACGACTACGGTCACACTTCGTGGCCTTAACTCAGCGACCTACCCTCATCCTTTTTGTTCGACATGGACAAACACCGACCACCGGCGTCGAGCTTTACGGCCGAAAGCCCGGGGTGCATCTGTCTGATGTTGGCGCGGATCAGGCAAAGAAGGTCGGGCAACGAATAGCAGAAATGGGGAAACAACGTATCGCCGCGATTTACGCCAGTCCTCTCGAAAGAACCAAGGAGACTGCCCAAGCTATTTCCAAAGAGGTCGGTCTCCCAGTGAAACGAGATCGGGGCCTGATTGAACTTGACGTCGGCGATTGGACCGGCCGCAAACTCAGCCATCTCAGAAAGCTAAAGGCGTGGTCTTCGGTGCAAAAATACCCGTCGGGCTTCAGGTTCCCTGATGGCGAATCATTTCTCGAGATGCAGACGCGAATAGCCGAGGCAACAAGTCGTCTGGTGGCGAAACATCCTGGGGAGACAGTAGTTGCTGTTAGCCACGCAGATCCGATACGCGCCCTAGTTGCTCATGCGATGGGCACACACCTGGACCTGTTTCAGCGAACGGTGGTGTCTCCCTGTTCAGTTACTGCGATTCTTTACGGCTCAGGCGGTCCAGTGGTGCTGTCTGTCAACAACACTGGGGCACTCAGTGATCTCTCTCCGGCTTAATCAAACCCAACTTTTCTGAGTAGGAACTATGACTGACAATTATGAAATTAGGAACCCAACAAACTTCGTTGCCGGAACGGTTGGCGGCCCTGGAGAACGAATTTTTTATCTTCAAGCGGAAGGGGACGACGTCGTCTTGACCTTCAAAGTCGAAAAAGGGCAAGTGCAGTCTCTCGCTAGCCATCTTGCAGACGTGATTGAGGCAAGCCAGA
>JASMKJ010000403.1 GCA_030749275.1 Acidimicrobiales bacterium | reverse complement strand
ACTTATCGCAATGAGAACCCGACGACCTGCTCAAGGTCATCAAGAGCCTGTTCTGGGTCAACAACCTTGATCGCCGTCATTCCCAGAGCGGCGGCAGGTTTGCAGTTAATTCCTAAATCATCCAGATAGGCACAACTGTGTGGATCCACCTTCAATTCGGTACAAGCCATTTCGTAAATTCGTGGGTCCGGTTTCCTGATCCCCACTTTGGCAGATTCGATCACGACTTCGAACATCTCCGTAATTTTGGCAATGATCGCTGCTTGGTCTGCGGTTTTCGACATGCCTGAGCCGTGGCCGGACTTCATGTTGTTGGTGATACAACCAATGGTGACTCTTTCCCGAAGAATCTCCAAAGCTCGGACCATTTGAGGCCTGACATCTCCGCTAAGACACCCGAGAACTCTTTCACCTGATAGTTCGAGGCCGATCGCTTCAGCTTCTTCTTCGAACAGTCGGCAAAACTCGTCGAGGGTGACTTCGCTTCGTTCCATCTTGGCCCAGGCGTTGTCGTTTGGATTAGTTGAATTGATTTTTCTTATCGACCCAGATGGAATACCAACTTCAGCCTCATATTGCACGAAAGCTTCAAATGGGCTTGCTGTTATAACTCCTCCGAAATCGAACAAAACTGCTGTCACTAATGATTCGCTCTTCACGATTGTGGAGGCTAGCTGGAGCTAGATTCTGGATGTGCGTATCGCGACGTGGAATGTCAATAGTCTCAATGCCCGGATAGAGCGAGTTGATGAATGGCTCGAGTACGCGTCTCCTGATGTCCTTCTGATACAGGAAACCAAAATGTCGGAAGACCAGTTTCCTCATGACCATTTCGGACAGCTGGGATACGACAGTGTCCATGCGGGCGAAGGTCGATGGAATGGGGTTGCGATTCTGTCGAAAGTAGGAATTGAAAACCCTTTCAACGGCTTCGCTGACGGTGGTGAAGAAGATCCCGAAGCACGGATTATTTCGGCGACGTGTGCTGGGGTAAGGGTGTGTTCGGTTTATGTCCCTAATGGGCGAGAAGTCGATCATGATCATTACCGCTACAAACTGTTATGGATGGCCCGCTTGAAAGGACACCTAGAAGCGACTTGCGACCCAAACGATTGGCTACTGGTTGGGGGTGACTACAACATCTGTCCAGATGACCGAGATGTTTGGGATCCAGACAACCCGATTTCGCGAACCCATGTGACCCAGAAAGAAAGAGATGCGCTTACTGCTCTGGAGCGGTGGGGTTTGGTGGACATTTTTCGCGAGTTCTATGACGATGAAGGACTTTTCTCCTGGTGGGACTACCGGGACGGAGCTTTCCACAAGAAAATGGGGCTGCGAATCGACTTGCTGATGGCCAGCCGGCCGGTCGTCGATAGGGCGAGTTTCTGTCTAGTGGACAGGACCGCTCGGAAGGGCAAGAAGCCCTCTGACCATGCACCTGTCTTTGTTGACTTAGACGATTAGCTGAGGTGTCACTTCGGTTCTTCATTGAGATGAACTGGGGCGTCGTCGGCGATCACCTCAAGAATTTCCGGGCCAACGCGTTTGAGTCGATGTTCAGCAAGACCAGTAACTTCTGATAGCTCGGAAATGCTTGCGGGAAGTTTCCTCGCCACTTCGGAAATTAAATGTTCGGGAAGTAGAGCAGATGGTTCTATCCGTCGTGCTCGAGATGTGCTGTGAATCCAATCTCGGAGGCGACGATCACGGAGTCCAACGTCACTGTTGGCATGAGCTGCCAACTTTTTTCTCGCCTCAGCTAGGTACCGAACGCTTACATCCCTAGATGAGGCCGAGGGCTGTCGATCAGATGTAGTGATGAGGTCAAGCCATGGAGAAGGTTCACGCGTTTCCGATACTTGCCTTACTTGTCTGGACTTCGCCCAAGTTAGGTGGAGTCGTTGCTGAGCCCGAGAAACAGCGACATAAAGGAGTCGACGTTCTTCGGGATCGTCGGATCGAATAGGAACCAGTCCCTGCTCGAGTCCGGCGATTACGACATTGGGCCACTCAAGTCCCTTGGCAGCGTGAAATGTAGCGAGGTCAACTCCGTCGCCGTGGTAATCGAGGTCACCTGGGCGTAGAGTCCGCAGCCATTCGCGAAACCCTGGCCCGGAAGCGTTGAAATTTTCTTTACCGTATTGGACAGCTAGTTCAGCGACGCGTTTTTGAACGCCATGGTCGAAGTTGTCGAACAGATCAATTGCCAAGGCGGAGAAGTCCGATTCCGCGGCGCACAGTTCATCAATGAGATCTTTGACCTCCGGGAGCCGCAAGATGCCGCCTTGGCTCCTAAGTCTGTAAGGAACTTGAAGGTCGTTGAATACGCTAGCTATGAGTTCCAGTTGGTCATTAGTGCGCGCGAGAACGGCGTGATGCGACCACCTTGTTTCGGGTGATCGGAGGTCGCGTAGATAGCGAGCGATGCCGACCGCTTCTTCCTTCTCATTAGCGAAGCTATTTCTCGTTGGAAATTCCCCGGTAGAAGCACGCTTGCGACCCGGAGAGTCGGCCTTGCCAATAATGGCATTTGCCGCATCAATTATCCGTGGTTGACTCCGATGGTTATCCGTCAATGAAACGGTCGTGGCAGATGGGAAATGGTCGGAGAAGTCAGAAAGCAAAGATGAGTCTGCGCCGTTCCACCCATAAATCGCTTGGTCTGGATCGCCCACCACGCAAAGGTCTTTTCGGTCCCCAAGCCAAGCCTTCAAGAGATCGAATTGGACCCGGTTCAAGTCTTGGAACTCATCAACAAAGAAATGTCGGAAAACCCAATGTTGTGCATCACGAAATGCTTTGTCAGTCTTCAACAAAGTCGTGCATTCGGCCAATATGTCATCAAAGTCGAGAAGTCCCCGTTTGCGTTTATAGGCAACAAAAGAATTCTGTAAATCAGCCAGATGACCAGCGCCGGCCTCACCGACCCGCCATACACCAGGTCCGTTTCGGTATTCGTCAGGAGTCAAGTTCTGCGAACTCAACCAATCAATCTCCGATATGGCAGTTTTCAATTGCAGCTGTGGAAAGTCTTCGATTAGTTGTGCGAGTACAGGACGTCGCCCTGCGAGCACAATGGGTGGGCGCTTCCCATGGTCAGATCGATACTGCCTAATTTGGGTTAAGGCCGTTGAGTGAAAGGTTCCGACTGCACCCAGATCTCGAATACCCATTCTGTTCAGCCGAGAGCGAAGTTCGTGTGCTGCCCGTCGCGTGAACGTCAGAGCAAGAACTCGACGGGCATCGGCACTCCCATCGGCGATCCGTCGAGCTATTCGATGGGTGAGCACACGAGTTTTGCCGGCGCCTGGTCCCGCGAGAATCCGCAGAGGAGCATCATCGGACGCCACAGCGGCTTCTTGTTCGCCGCTCAGCGGGTCAAAATGCACCCGAAAGGGCTCTGGGATTGGTGTGTTAAGGCTGGATCCACCAACGTTGTTCGAGCTACCCACCCTTGTGACGCTACTGCCTAGGTGAGACCTTGGCCCCGTCGCGTCTACTCTCGAACCATGGCCACGTCTATGAACGTCATTAGTTTGGTTCCGAGCGTGACGGAAACCCTGATTACATGGGGGATAACCCCGATCGCCTGCACCCGGTTCTGCGAGCACCCAGAAATTCAAAACGTGGGCGGGACAAAAGATCCTGACATCGATGCCATCAGAGACCTGGCTCCTGATCTAGTAGTTGTAGATCGCGAAGAGAACCGACTCGAGGACTACCAAGCCTTGGTTCGCTGCGACCTCACCGTAGAGCCCCTTCATGTCACGTCGCTGTCCGACGTGGCCACTCAAATCACACATCTTGCATCGATCTTCGACGTTCAATGGTCACACTCTCCCGGACCACCGAAGCCGAACCGGAATCTGACCGCATTCGTTCCCATCTGGCGACATCCCTGGATGACCATTGCCTCGCAAACCTACGGGGTTTCTTTGCTTGAGCACCTAGGTGTCGAAGTCCTTTTCTCTGAAGCTGATGACTCATACCCAACGCTCGATGAATCGTCCATCTGTGCCGCTGACCCAGACATTGTCTTAGCTCCTAGCGAACCGTACCCATTTGGGGAACGGCATTTGCAAGAATTGGAACGGATAGCCCCGACATTTCTTGTAGATGGTCAAGACCTCTTTTGGTGGGGGTCTAGAACCACCGACGCGATCCGGCGACTGGACGCTCAGATAGAAACAATCATTCAGA
>JASMKJ010000402.1 GCA_030749275.1 Acidimicrobiales bacterium | reverse complement strand
TTCGACCGTTGATGGAGGGCCGGATCCGATCAACATATGGAATGACCGAACCTCAAGTGGCATCTTCAGATGCGACCAACATGGAACTCCAAATTGATCGTGACGGGGATCACTATGTCCTCAATGGTCGCAAGTGGTGGAGCAGCAATATTTATCATCCGCTCTGCGAATTTGTCATCACCATGGGCGTTTCGAATCCAGACAATCCTCGACATCAACGTCATTCGATGGTGATTGTTCCCAAAGACACAGCCGGGTTAGAAATTGTCCGCCCGTTATCGGTCTTCGGCAACTTTCATTCACCTGCCGGTCATGGGGAACTCGCCTACCACGACGTTCGCGTTCCAATCGACAACATAATTTTGGGTGAAGGTCGCGGATTCGAAATCGCTCAAGGCCGGTTAGGTCCGGGAAGGTTCCAATACGCGATGACCAATGTTGGTATGGCTCAAAGAATGCTTGATCTCATATGCACACGCGCGGAGCAGCGGGAAGCTTTCGGGAACAAGCTCAGAGATTTCTCCTCAGTTCGGCAAGACATAGCGAGGGCTCGCTGTGCTATCGAGCAAGCTCGACTATTGGTCCTGAAGGCTGCAGCAGAGATGGACAAGTCGGGCGCCAAAGGTGCCCGTGATTACATCTCGATGGTAAAGATCGTTGGCCCAAAGCTCGCCCATGACGTAGCTGAACGGGCGATGCAGATTTTCGGGGGGAAAGGCGTGAGCGGCGACACACCGATCGCCGAAATGTTCGTGATGGGAAGGTTGATGCGAATAGCTGATGGCCCCGACGAAGTGCACATGAACCAACTCGCCAAACTCACTATGGCTCAAGCGGAAATAGCCCGCCAAGATGGCCGAGGGGGAGTCGACTGGTATGGCGATTGAGCTAGGGACAACAAGATGAAGCCCCTGGTAATCGATGGTGCGACTACCGCATCTTCCGCTGACGGGTGCGCGTCTGAAGCAGTTTCCTTCGAGCAAATGGGATTGAACGCTGCTTGGACGTTTGAGGCCTCTCACGACCCTTTTTTGCCGCTCGCGTTGGCCGCTGATCAAACAGACACAATTGAGCTTGGAACGGCCATAGCGGTTGCGTTTGCGCGCAACCCTATGACCTGCGCCATTACTGCTTGGGACTTGCAGCGTTTGTCGAACGGCAGATTTATCTTGGGACTGGGAACTCAGATCAAGCCACATATCACGAAGCGCTACAGCGAAAGTTGGTCGCAGCCAGCGGCCAGAATGAAGGAATACATTTCGGCACTTCACGCCATTTGGGAAAATTTCCAAACCGGTGAAGAACTGAACTTTCGAGGAGAGTTTTACACCCACACACTGATGACACCCTTCTTTAGTCCCGGACCGTTGGAAGTCCCTCGACCCAAGATCTACGTCGCGGGGGTCGGCCCCAAAATGGTTGAAACAATCGGCGAATCCGCCGACGGATTTTTTGTTCATCCGTTCCATACTCCCGACCATATGGAAGCTGAGACACTCCCCATCTTGAGATCAGCTGCCGAGTCGGCCGGCCGAGCTGCACACGATGTGACGATTGCTTGCCTGACGATTGTCGCTATGGGACGCGACGATTCTGAAGTGGCCGATGCCCGGGGCAAAGCAGCAGCACAACTCGCCTTCTACGGTTCCACGCCCGCATATGCCGGCGTTCTCGACTATCACGGCTACGAGCATTTACAACCTGAATTGAATCAGCTGTCCAAGCAGGGTGATTGGAGAAAAATGACCGACAAGATCGACGACGACCTCGTTGACCTCCTCTGCGTTTCGGGAACTCCATCGGAAGTGGGTGCCAAACTGAAAGAACGTAATCGGTTCGCTGACCGGTCAACCATGATGTTTTACGGCGCTCCACCAGATCCTGAAGCCATTGCCGACACGGTCAAAGCAGCTCGGAGCTAGGCCAATCCCGCTGCGGAGGCGAACGTCCGCATCTCGCGTTCTATATCGCCCATGGGTTGGTACGCGATTTCAGTTATG
>JASMKJ010000401.1 GCA_030749275.1 Acidimicrobiales bacterium | reverse complement strand
TTTCGGGCAAGAAATGTATTGGCTGCCAGAGATTTGCAAGTTCCGCTGTCATTTCGACGTTCTTAGGGCCAATGGAGGCAACGGCGATGGGTATGTCTTGACGATAGGGCTTGCACATCAACTTCAAAGGCTTCCCAAGACCGGTTCCTTCTCCGTCGGCCAACGGGAGATTGAAAGCTCGACCTTCATGTTCGACCTTGTCCCCGGACCAGACTTTGCGGCAGATGTCAATCACATCTCGTGTCATGCCAAGCGGCTTTTTGAAGGGAACTCCATGCCAACCTTCGATTACCTGGGGGCCTGATGTGCCAAGTCCTAAGACAAATCGACCTTCAGACAACGCATCTATCGTGATCGCTGTTTGAGCAATCAAGGCAGGACTTCGCGAGTAGACAGGCAAGATCCCTGTCATCAATTCCATCTTTTGTGTTTGCCCGGCCACGAACGCGAGAGTTGAGACCAAGTCGTAGCCGTATATCTCTCCACCCCATACGAGGTCCACGCCAGCACTTTCTAGATTTTGTGCGTGACGGGCCAAACCATTGGGTTCCAAACTCGCACCAGCGCCGAGAGCCATTGAAATTTTCACAGGAGTCTCCGATCCTTGTGGCCTCATTTAATCGATTCGATAACCAAATGGGGCATGAAGCCAACATGGATAGTAGGAAATAGATGACCCTCAATGCGAAACGGAATCGTTATGACCGAGATTGATGTTGCCGACGAGATGCTTTCATCCCTCAGAAACTGGGTTGAGGCAGAGGTGATTCCGCATGCATCGGAGTTCGAACTCCCAGACGAATACCCCACCGCCATGGCGTCACAGATGGCTCATTTCGGTTTGTTCGGTGCAACGATTTCCTCGGAATTCGGAGGCCTCGACCTGGACAACATTACCTACGCTCGGGTGATCGAAGAGTTGTCACGGGGCTGGATGTCTCTTGCTGGAATCATCAACAGCCATTTGATCTGCGCCAAATTGATCAGCAAGTTTGGTTCCGAAGAACAGAAACTAAGGTGGTTGCCGTCGATGGCTACCGGCGAACTTCGCGGATGCTTTTCGCTGTCGGAACCCGATAGCGGTTCCGATGCTGCCGCTTTGCGCTGCCGAGCTGAGCGCGATGGCGGCGAGTGGGTGATTAACGGCACCAAGATGTGGGTAACCAACGGAGAAAAAGCCGGCGTCGTTGCACTCCTTGCACGGGTACCAGACGGTGAAAACGAAAACTCTGGTGGAATCACCTGCTTTATCGTCGAAAAAGTGCCTGGCAAAGAGGGAAGTGGTGGCATCACGATAAGTCGCAAGATCGACAAGCTCGGATACCGGGGCCTTGAGACCGTCGAGATGTCTTACGTCGATCACCGGGTCCGCCACGATCAGCTGCTAGGCGATGACGAAGGAATAGGAAACGGGCTGCGGTGGGCCTTATCTGCGTTGGAACTCGGGCGCATCAATGTCGCCGCGCGTGGTGTCGGGGTAGCGCAGGCCGCCTACGATGCCGCACTGGCATACGCCAAAGAACGAGAGGCGTTTGGGCGACCGATCAGCCAGCATCAGGCAATTGCTTTCAAACTTGCTGAAATGGCAACCAAGCTCGAGGCAGCACGGCTTTTAACGTACGAAGCAGCACGAAAGGCCGACGCCGGCGAGCGTGTCGACCTGGCCGCCGGAATGGCAAAGCTATTCGCCTCCGAGACGGCGAGCGAATTGGCTCTCGACGCTATGCGCATCCATGGCGGCAACGGTTTTAGCACCGAGTACCCGGTAGAGCGCTACTACCGGGATGCTCCGTTGATGATTATTGGAGAAGGAACAAGCGAGATCCAGAAGCTCGTAATCAGCCGGGCTTTACTCGCGGAGGACTGAACTGAACGGCGTGGAGACGGTGGCGTTGCCACGCTGCTCCATCTTTCTCAGGGCTTTTCGTCGACCGACTGATGTAGCACCCGACGGGCCCGTTTGTTTATCGGTGACCACTCTGGTCTGTGCTCGGGACGCAGTTCCTCGCAGCGATGCGGAGAACAAAAGGCGGAAGGACCGCCGGGCTGTGCCCGGCGGTCCTTCCGATATTTATGGCGTTACGGCCAAAGGCCGTTCACGTCTGAATCAACTGATCAGCAGCCGCCATTCTCCTTGTCCCACTCGCAGTTCGGTGAATTACCGTTACCGTCGACAATGTCGCCGACCTGGTTCCAGGTCTGCGAAGTGGCGTCGAACTGACTGAAGTCAGATCCTTCAATGGCGAAGGCATCTGCCGCGCCGTTCAACTCATACGCCACACCGTCCATCATCAGTGGGTGATAGATGTCAATGCTTCGAGCAGCAAGCATCACGTTGGTCCGGGTAAGACCACCTGGAAGCTCGTTGGCAACCCGAAGT
The DNA here is from genome assembly GCA_030749275.1 of Acidimicrobiales bacterium. GTDB lineage: Bacteria > Actinomycetota > Acidimicrobiia > Acidimicrobiales > Poriferisodalaceae > UBA6944. The sequence continues at coordinate 139 of JASMKJ010000401.1, read as the reverse complement.
GTCTCCGTCCATGGGTAGGCGAAGAAGTAACCGGTCGCCAGAAGCGAGATCGACGGATCAAGTCCTCCGTCTGTCAGGTTCTGGTTCAGGAACGCGATAAATGGCTCGTCGACGTACTTCGGATCCGTGGAGTCCTTTA
>JASMKJ010000400.1 GCA_030749275.1 Acidimicrobiales bacterium | reverse complement strand
GTCCTTGCTCTTTATGGTGATCACTTCATTAATGTTGACGTTCGGTGGATCACGACCACCCGCAAACAATTAGGTGCCCAACGGCGTAAGCAGCATCCAAGCGGTAGCTGAGACCGAATCGACTCTTATCGCCCAGCTATGTCAGGGCGATCGATTCCGTCGCCTGGTTGCTGATCCAGGTACATCCCGACAGCTGTTTGCAAAATGTACGACATGACCTGCAGTAATTGATTGTCTGCCGGCATACTTTCTTCGTCTTTGATGGCTTCAATCATTTGAAACGCATGCAACTCGAGTCGATCAGCGAACTCCCTGGGAACAACAAATGTTTGTGTTGTCAATTCTTCATTCAACACCGCTACGAGAACAGATCTTTCAGAGTTCAGACAGGTTGGCTTGGGTCTCTTGTGTAGCGCGCCCCGAGGGATTCGAACCCCCGACCTTCTGGTCCGTAGCCAGACGCTCTATCCAACGGAGCTAGAGGCGCTAATTGAGGACCGCAGTGTACGCAGCCCAAACCCGATGTTGAAACTCAACATTTGGTTGTGGCGGAGAGGGTGGGATTTGAACCCACGGACCGCGTGAGCAGTCACTTCCTTAGCAGGGAAGCACATTCGACCAGACTCTGTCACCTCTCCCAGACGGCAAACCGTCTTTGATTCACTTCCACATCTCGAAAGATGCTTGGGTGAACGGTCATATCCTACGACCTGGATGTGTGGATCAGCGACGCCACCCGGGTACCTTCTTGTCCGGAGGGTTGTCCGAGTCTGGTTTAAGGAGCTGGTCTTGAAAACCAGTGTGGCTTCACGGTCACCGTGGGTTCGAATCCCACACCCTCCGCCACTTCTCACCGACCAATTTGATTACGGAGTTCGTCGACCCAGTCGGAGGCATCTCTCCAGTTCGCGTTACTGTCCCGGCGGACTTGTTCGCCTTCGTGTCCCGCGGCTGGGTAGGAGCCGAGGAATTTGATGTCGCCTTGTTTCATTTTCAGTTCGCGTAAACAATCAGCGACGACTTCGTCACCGATATGGCCTTCGAAATCAAGAAGGAAGCAGTAGTCGCCCAAGACGCGTCGTGTTGGC
>JASMKJ010000399.1 GCA_030749275.1 Acidimicrobiales bacterium | reverse complement strand
GTGGAGGGCCGCCTCGGCCTTCTGGGCTGCATCTGATGCTTCTTTGGCGGCCAACACGGCGGTGGCGTAGCAGCGAGCTGCCTCACCTAGGTCGTCGCTGCCGGCCCGACCACCAGAGGGACGTCCCCCATCCGGAACCTGGTAGCCGTTGGGGTTCTGTAAGCAGTCGACAACTGTCGCTGGGTGGGTCATGAGCGACCTCCGGCCTGAGTGTCGGTGCCCTCTGAGAAGTCCAACCCAAGGTCGAGTTGAAGTTGTTCTTCCGGATGGGAACCCGGGGCACCGACCAGTACCCGATCGGTCACACGAGACTCCACTTCTTCAGCGACATCGACTAGATGCTCGATAAACAGGCTCCGGCGATGCTCGGGGAGAGCACCGAAGCTGATCTGGAGGCTGTCCTCGTCAATGAAGCACCAGGATTTGCCGACAATCTGGGTGATGCCGAGCTTCCCGAATGCGTTGCAGAGCCGGCGGTATTGGCGGTCGACCTTGATCCGCTGGTAGGCCCGGTCCACGATCCGCTGTGCCTCTTCGAGCAGGCGGCCTTCATTACCGTTTGTAGTCATTCAATCTCCTCATCGTTCAGGCGTTGCCACCGACTACTACGCCGGTTGGTGACCGTCACAGGGCCTGTCCCTCGGGTCGTCTTGATGAAGTCGGCCACCGCACCCGGTGGCTTTCTCGCGTGCAGGGAGATAATTCTCCCCTCAATTATTAACATACCACGGATATCCCCTATTTGTCAATAGGTGGACATTATCTCCGCAAGCCAATTATACAGCTCTGTCAACTCCTGTCAAGGGGTGGAAGGGACCTTCAGAGCATCGATATACATGCATCCCGCCGACTGTATGTGTTGTTCCTTGTAGGCCGTGGTGGGCTTGGTTGAGGTGCGTGCGCCTGGGGTTGTCTCTGGGTATTTTCTTGACACCCGTTCGCTTATGGCTGGTGTGTAGCCGGATCCACCATGGATTTCTCCCCAACTGCACCGGTGATGGACGCTGACGAAACGCCAAGGCCTGTTCGACCGCATGACCGATGCGCTCTTCACGTAAGGGAACCATGTCCTCAATGTCCAGAAAGCTGCCGACCTCTAGCAGTAACCGGTAGTTATGAAAGACTCGTCTATGTGAGCACCTCAGAGGACGCCATCGTCAAGGGAATCATCAGACGCGTCCAGAGTGTGGATATCAGTCATGACAACGACGACCAACTGCAAGACTATTCCGGTATCTCGCGGACTAAAGAACTCAACTCCCCATGGGCCATCTATTGGGGGCCGGGGAACGAACTTAACCTTGACGGGAACTTGGTCGGGCCGATGTGGTGGCCGGAACCCACAACATTCGGTTTCACGGATGGCGATTTCCTCGCAGCGCTGAACGAGACGTTGTCTGGCGGGGACAGCCATTTTGAGTTCGATGGTATTGACATGCAGGAGGCGCTCCGTTTGATCGCTGCAACAGAGCTAGGCGCACCGGTGAGTGGGCATCTCTATGTCAACGGTGGTTACGCCGAATGGGAGGGGCGAGAGGTCACCTATTACGAGGAACCCGAGGGTTCAGGCTGACCCACAACAAGGGTTCTTCGGTTTCCGAATGGTGACGTTCCTTCCCACTTAGATGTTGATGAGGTTGGTGACGCTGTAGACCAAGGCGGCGGCCCACAGGTCGGCTGAGGTCAACCTTCCCTAACCCTCCACCTCCAAGGTCGAGGTCCGAGCAGCACGCTGTGCTTTTCGCACAAGGTCCGAAGGTTGTCGAAGGTGATCTTTCCGCCAACGATGCAGTCGACATGGAGTACAACTTTGGGGGCGCTTTCCCCGCACTTCTGGCAAGAGTGCTCGTCTCTCTTTAGAACGTCGACACGAAGACTTGTACTGATTTTGTTTTCGTGCCCACGCCTGTGGTTACGGCCTGGAGGCCGACCAGCCGCGTATGTGGTGGCCTGAGCGCTGTGCGTTTGCCTATTCAGCGGGTCATCGCTGTATCGGCCTCCCTTACCCAGATTGCACTCCCCGCAGAGAATCCACAGGTTGTCGAACACAGTTCCGCCCCCTAGTGATTCAGGAACCTTGTGATCAACCTGAAGTTTGTTGGGTCTCTTACGACCGCAGTACTGACAGGTGTACGTATCTCTCGTTAGAACGCGGTAGCGAAGGATCTGGGGAATGTTCTCTTTGTCCCTTCCCCAGCGGTCAGCGCATTCGGGACTTACCGTCCCCTTAGTGTCCAACCCTCTACGTGTCCGCAGGTGTTGAGGTGCCCCTTTGATGCCTCTAACGATGCGTCT
>JASMKJ010000398.1 GCA_030749275.1 Acidimicrobiales bacterium | reverse complement strand
TCAATGAACCTCATCCGCGGGGTCAATACAATGCTCGAGTGATGGCTGGCTGGGTTTGCTCTCCTGGAGCATGGACCGAAATTTTCACCAACCCAAACCTCGCGAAACATAGCGAGCCCTGTGTTGAAGATGTCGACTTTCCGCGTGTTGCCATGAGCCAGGCCCATTGGGATGGAAATGCATTGGTTCTCGCTGCCAGTGCTTGTAACGACGCAACCGATGGGACACGCACCAGTACGCGCGTGCGCCGCCTACCTATTGATGGGGAATGGCACCTCACTGCTGCAGATGGCACTTCGACTAATTGTCATGTAGCGGGTGGGGAAGCCACCATCGAACTTACCGCTGACGGCTCCACCTTCATTCTTGAAGTGACATAGTGGGGAGATGACCTTGCTTGTGGAGACGGCGACTGGCCCAATCGATGCCTCTGAGTTGGGCCGGGTGCTTATGCATGAGCATGTTTTTGTGATTTCTACCGAGATCCAGCAAAATTACCCGCAGGAGTGGGGCGACGAACAGGGTCGGATAGACGATGCTGTTTCTCGGCTAACAGAACTCAAGGACTCCGGAATTGACACGATCCTTGATCCAACAGCTATAGGTCTGGGCCGGTATATACCTCGCATTCAGAAGGTCGCTGAACAAATCGACTTGAAAATCATCTGCGCGACCGGTCTGTATACCTTCAACGAGTTGCCTCACTACTACCGACGCCGAAGCAGTTCAAGTGTTGACGCTCTGACTTCACATTTCATCCAAGACATTGTGGAGGGTTTCGCCGACACCGGCATCAAAGCCGGCGTCATCAAGTGCGCCACCGATAAGCCTGGTTTGACATCCGATGTGGAACGAGTGTTACGTGCTTGCGCTCAAGCGCACCGCCAGACCGGATGTCCCATCACGACTCACACCAATGCCGAAACCGAACGTGGCTTAGACCAGCAAAAGATTTTTGTTGAAGAAGGAGTGGATCTCAGTCGAGTCGTGATCGGTCATTGTGGAGACACGAACGATCTCGGGTACCTTCAGAGACTTCTAGATGCTGGCAGTATTTTGGGAATGGATCGATTCGGTATCGACGGTTACCTGACCACTGCCCAGAGGGTGGAGGTTGTAGCTCAACTGTGTGAGAAGGGGTACGCCGATCAGATGGTGTTAAGTCATGACGCTTCGTGTTATATCGACTGGATAGAAGGCGAAGTACCCCTCGCTCCCCTCCCCAATTGGCATTATTTGCATATCAGCAGGGATGTCATCCCCGCTTTATTGCAGGCAGGAGTCTCAGAAGGGCAGATAGACACGATGTTGGTCGACACTCCCAAGAGGTTTCTCGAGTCACAAAATCTGGGTGGGTACTAGCCTCAAAGCTATGAGCAAACTTCAAATAGGTGACGAGTTCAGTGACGTCGTCCAAGTCACGGACGACATGTCACCGCCACATCTTCCGAACAAAGTGCTTTCAACCCCGGACATGGTGCGCTTGATAGAAGGCACCTGCTTATTCGGAGTTCAGAACCAACTTGAAGAAGGCCAGACAACGGTAGGCATCCACGTGTGTGTCAGCCATTCAGCAGCAGTTGCTTCGGGCGAGGAAGTGCTGATCGAAGCTGAGTTAGCTGAAATCGACCGCAAACGTCTGGTGTTCAACATCAAAGTCACCCACGGGGACACTTTGGTATCCGAAGGCACCCATCAACGCTTTGTTGTGGGTTAACGGGTCGCTCAGTTCAAGGCTCGATAACTATTTTGCCAATGGACGTTCGATCAATGAGGCTGCGCAATGCTTCCGGGGCGCCGTCCAGGCCGTAGGTGGCTGAAATATGTGGTCGTAGCTGTCCGTTCGCCACCCACTCAAGTAAATCTTCGGCGATTTGGTTTGCTAGTTCAGGATCTCGAGCTGTCATGGCTCCATAGAAGACACCCACTATTTGACAGCTTTTCAACAACGTCAAATTGAGAGGTATAGAAGGAATGCCTGCGGTGAAGCCGATAACCAAGAAGCGCCCTTCCCATCCGATTGCACGAAGGGCTTGTTCGGCGTAATCGCCTCCGACCACATCGTAGACAACGTCTACTCCAACCCCGTCGGTCAGTTCTTTGGCGCGGTCTTTCAAGCTTTCTTGCGCGTAGTTGATGGTCTCGTCGGCCCCACGCTCACGGCAGAGATCTAGCTTCTCTTCAGTAGAAGCAGCCGCAATTACTCGAGCTCCCATAAGTTTGCCGATCTCGACTGCCGACAGACCTACGTGGCCACCGGCACCGAGAACTAGCAGTGTCTCACCTTGTTGCAGGTTCCCTCGTTGCTTGAGGCCGTAGTAAGTGGTGCCATGGGCATACAACAGTCCGGTCGACTCCGCGAAACCCACTCCGTCGGGTAAGGCCCTGATTGATGATGCTTTCGCCACAGCTAGCTCTGCGTAACCGCCTACGGATCCCAAACCGCAGACCACTCGCGTACCTACCTCGATATCTTCGACTCCTTCACCGAGAGCAGTCACAATGCCGGCAACCTCCGCACCGGGGACATAGGGAAGGTCGGCCTTGAACTGGTACTTATCTTCCAACATGAGGGTGTCGGGGAAAGTGACTGGTGCCGCCTTCACTTCGATAAGAACCTCTCCTGGACCGGGAGCCGGGTCGGAGACCTCGGCGACGACTAGGTTCTCTGGTGGACCAAATTCGTTACACAAAACTGCTCTCATGGAGCCAAGACTAGATGGCTATGGGTGTTTATGTCGGGGGATCTTCGCTCTGAGGGAAAGTGGTCAAGCCAGCTTTGAGGGTGCCCGCTTCTCTCAAGAAAGTTCATGGTGGCCGGAAAAATATTTGTCGAGTGCGATCAGGAGCTGATCCCGTATACCTCGTCTTCGAACCAGTCGCGGAACTCTTGATCACGAGTGGCTTTCCACAGGTTCCAAGTCTCTCTCCCTACAGGAGAGAGGAAAGCGCCGAGTTTGATTAATTCCATTCGCATCTCAAGGTGTACACGCCCCACTAAGCCTTCTTTCCAAGCGTCATATGTATCGAAAAGGTCAATGAGGTCGGCGCCTAGAAGATTGAGGGCACGAAAGTACTCCTCGCCCTGTAAGTCTTCGTTGGACCAATCCTTGATGAGGAATTGACTGAAGCTGGGGTCGCGCGAAATAGCAAAATAACGGTCGTACAGACGGTCAGTGAGACCATGTCCAAATTGTGTACGACTGTGCTGCAGTGTCTGACGCGCTTCCGCACCGATAAATACGATGGACAGAGAAAGAATCACCGCTTCAAGTATTTGAGCCCAGTTTGCGATCTGGTCAAGTGTCAATTGCTGTCCTAAATGTTGGGTGGCTAAGTGCGGCGGAGTCGTTTCAGAAAGTAACGAGAACTGAGATAGACGAAAACGAAAAGACCCCCGCCAAACGCGAGTTCGACCCATCCCCCGCCGTTCGCCACAATGAACACAGCCACTAATGCCGCTACGAGGGGACGAGTCAAATAACGCACAGTTTTAGTGAACCATGACCTGCGCACGAACACGGGGATAGCCGTAGTCTTTCGTGATGGACACATCTCGATTCCCTCTGATGCCAGGATCGTCGCCGATGCTGGTCGAAAGCAGCGATGGCGTATGGCTGCATACATCTGACGGCCGTCGCATCCTTGACGCTGGCGGCGGAGCAATTGTGACCAACATTGGTCACGGCCGACCAGAAATTGCTCAAGTGGCATCTCAGGCGCTGGAGCGGCTGGATTATGTAGTGCCCCTCTTCGCTACCGAAGCCCGGGTCGCGTTGGCCGAAGAGGTAAGTGACAACTGGCTACCGGATCCCTCTTGGCGATCTGTTTTTGTGAGTGGGGGTTCTGAATCAGTGGACGCTGCGATACGGGTCGCTCAGCTTCATCATGTTGCTTGCGGACGTCTGGAGCGGCACAAGGTCATCGGAAGAGACGTGTCATACCACGGGGCGACTTTGGGTGCGCTAGCCGCAGGTTTACATGATCGGCGGCGAAAGGGCCTTGAACAGGCGCTTCTTTCTATGCCGAAGACCAGTCACTGCGACGCTGAGGAATTAGAGAAAGTAATCGAGCTAGAAGGACCTGACACCATTAGTGCCTTTATCGGCGAACCGGTGATCGGCGCTGCTGCCGGAGCCTATGTGCCTCCGGATGATTATTGGCCACGTATTTCAGAAATTTGCGCTCGACACAACATTTTGGTGATCGCAGACGAAGTCATGACGGGGTTCGGGCGGCTGGGAACAACCATGGGGCATCAGGCCGTGAACTTCACTCCAGATATCATCGCTTCAGGCAAAGGACTCGGAGGCGGATACGTTCCTATCGGAGGCGTTTACTGCCGGCCGGATCTCGTTGAACCGATTGCCAAAACGGACCTGGCATTGATGTTTTATACCTTCGCTGGTCACGACCTGTGTTGTGCCGTCGCCAAGAAGGTCCTTGAAATAGTCCGGTCGGAAAATCTCATCGCTAGAGCAAGAACCATGGGAGACGTATTACGGGAACGCCTGACCGAGGAGTTTCAGGATCACCCGAACGTGGAAGAGGTGCGGGGTCGAGGACTGTTACAAGGGTTGGGCCTGGTAGCAGACCGCGAGACTGGGGAGCCCTTTCCGCGGTCGGTGGGATTTGCTGACGCCGTTACTGGAATTGCGCTCGAAAATGGGGTGTGGGTCTATCCGTCGGGTTCAGGGGTTTTCGACGATGCTGTCATGTTCGGTCCCCCATTTATTGTCGAGGAAGACCATATAGACCAGATGGTGGCAACGACCAGAGTCGCCATTGACGACGCTGTTGCCAACTTGAGCTAGCAGCTGTTCATCCCGGCGGATCGCAGGGGACTGTTTCCATTTGCGCTGGAGCTACTACCTCGAGGGCTTCGAAATCTGATGAGCAGCCAATTTCGTTGTGCACCATTCCTGGCGGGATAGACAAAGCAGCACCAGCTGACACTCTTTCTGATCGACCTCCTTCGAACTCAAGGTCAACCCACCCGTTCAACACATAGACGAACTGGAGATCACATTCGTGGTAGTGCCAACCAGTGGTCTCCATCACGTCTGTGGCTCTCATGACTTGAGCGCGATATTCGCCGTCCGTGAGATCGCTGAGACCGGTGTCGCGATATTCGAAGAAGGAGCGTCGGCCCGTTTTCCCGAATTGAGCGTCGTCAAGTTGTTGACAGAGCAGTTCAGTGGTTGAAGTCGATTCCATGAGT
>JASMKJ010000397.1 GCA_030749275.1 Acidimicrobiales bacterium | reverse complement strand
ACGCTCCGAAGCCTTGAGCCCAATGATGGTTACCGGCGAACACGACTCGGTATCGAATCTGCCTCCGGAGGCAATAGACCTGATTCACAGGTTGACCACCGACCCGGGCCGCCTATCTAAGGGATGGGCCCTAGGAATCATCGAGTCGATTGGGGAAGAGGCCTACGTTGAATTGGTGACATTGATCTGTGTCCAGTATGTGATTGATAGCTTTGCTCGCTCACTGGATCTTCCACTTAACGAGTTACCCCTACCAGGAGCAGGGGAACCCAGCAGAGTGCGACCTGATGGAGTGGGAGATGTTGGCGCATGGGTCAGTCAAACAGTGGACAAAACTCTGGCGAATGTTTCGCGTGCTGGATCCCTGGTCCCAGAGACCGAAAGTCTCTGGCGGGAGGTCGTCCAAGCCCATTACAGCCGTGGACCTCAATTTGCGGAACTTGTGTGGGATAGAGAGCTTTCCAGACCTCAAGTAGAACTCCTCGCATCTACGGTGTCGGCCCTCAATGAATGCTTCTACTGAACGGCGGCCCACGTATCGCTGCTCCGTGCGAGCAGTGAAGCCCTGGACTCTGAGGTCAATATTGACCAACTCGAAGCTGGCGCAAAGGTTCCCAGTGGGGAGACACTTGTTCGTTTTGGCGAATCGGCCGTTCGGCAAGATAGCGACCTACAAAAAGTACGTGAGGACCTGGCAGCAGAAGTCGGCTCAATGGGGGTTATCGAAGCTGCAGCAACTGTCTCCGCTTTTGAGGGCCTCAACCGGATAGCTGATGCCACCGGAATTCAACTTGATTCAGGCCTAGCGGACGAATCCGCCGATTTCCGAATGGCATTGGGATTGGATGCTTACGCCGGAGCGAACAGCACGCAAACCGCAGGCAGTCCGGCTCGAGCCGATGATGTCATGGGTATCTTTCGCTGATCTTCGAAAACTCTCAGGCGATAGAGACGAATAGCGAGTTGGGTTACTCGGAAGGTTGTGGTTCCCTGGGCAGTCCCAAGATTCTTTCCCCAATGATGTTGCGTTGAATCTCGCTGGAACCCCCGGCTATCCGCATCCCCGGTGAATACAAGAGATTTTCTGTAGGGGTCGAATCCAACATCGCGTCAGCACCTTGAAGTGAAGAGTTCAACTGCGCTTCGTCGTACCCGAGTTCGCTATTCATCAATTTGGCTACAGGAGCTATCAGCGGATCGCCACCACGGCGTTCCATTAGCGACTGAAGAGCTTTCCCCCGGTTAAGAATTCGAGTGAGGTCGTCCACCTTCACCGCATCTACAGCAGTCGCGCTGTTTGCCATAAGTTCGAGACGTCTACGAAGGCTGATAACGCCTGCAGATCCTGCTCCGCCCCGTTCATCTTCCAGCACGGCCATGGCAACGCCCCAACCTCGGTTGACTTCTCCGAGTAGGCAGTCTGAAGGTATTGAGACATCGTCGAAAAAGACTTCGCAAAATTCACTATCACCGGTCATTTGTTTAATCGGTCGAACTTCGATGCCATCAAGTGTCATATCTAAAAGGAAGAAGGAGATGCCTTTGTGTTTCGGCTGATTGTTGTCGGTACGAGCCATCAGGATTCCAAATTGAGCGAATTGGGCGTTCGAAGACCAGACCTTCTGTCCATTCAAGATGAACTGGTCACCGTCGCTCACTGCTGATGTTTGCAACCCTGCGAGATCGGACCCAGCGCCAGGTTCGCTGAATAGTTGACACCAAAGAATTTCGTTGCGGAGCGTTGGGCGAAGAAAGCGTTCTTTCTGTTCTTCGGTACCGGAACGAAGTATTGCCTCACCGGCGAGGACGAGCCCTTGAAGGTTGAGATAGGGGGCAACTTCGGCAATCGCACATTCCTCGTGCCAAACGACGTTGTGAGGTGGCTGCAGCCCCATTCCTCCGTACTGGGTCGGCCAGTGCACGCCAGCCCAATTCTTTTCGAAGCAGAACCGTTGCCAATGCATTGCTCTCTCGTAGAAATTCGGAGGCAAGATAGCTCCGTAAGCAGGGCATGCGTCACCAGAGTCAATTGCGTCACGAATGAAGCCAGCGGCTCGAATGCGAAATTCGTTGAGAGAGGGAACTTCTGCCATACCCAGAAGGTAGTACCGACTTATGTTGGCCGCCCACCTGCTTCTTACATAGCATCTTGTTATGAGTGATCTCGGCCATACAAATAACCAACTAACCAATGAGACAGTAGAACTCCTGCAACAGCTGATCCGTCACGAATGTGTCAACACCGGTGAAACCGATTCTGGTGAAGAACTTCGAAACAGTGACCTGCTCGAAACCTTTCTGGTAGGTCCGGGTGTCGATGTCGAACATTTCGACTGTCTGCCCGGACGTCGCTCAATGGTCGCGCGAGTTGAAGGGACAGACCCGGCAGCTCCGTCTTTGTGTCTAATGGGACATACAGATGTTGTTCCGGTGAGCCCAGACGGTTGGAGCCGCGATCCTTTTGGCGGCGAGTTAATCGACGGGGAGGTATGGGGCCGCGGTGCCGTAGACATGCTCAATCTCACCTCATCGATGGCCGTCGCCTTCCGGCATCTAGCCAGCACGGGCTTTAGACCGAAAGGCGACCTGGTGTTTTTTGGGGTCGCTGACGAAGAAGCCGGTGGAACTTACGGGGCTAAGTGGATGGCCGAGAACCACTGGGATGCAATGGCAGCTGACTATGTTTTGACCGAATTCGGGGGACTGCCTACCCAGACCCCCGAGGGGAAAAAGATCACCCTCGCGGCGGGTGAGAAAGGTCTTGGATGGCGTCGACTCACAGTAAAAGGAACACCTGGACACGGGTCAATGCCCTTTGGCTCTGACAATGCGGTCCTCAAGGCGGCCGAGATCATCCGAAGACTGGGGGCGTATCGACCTGAGGCGAAATTGACCGAAATGTGGCAACACCAAATATCAACTCTCGATCTTGACGCGGACGTAAAAGACGCCCTCTTGCATCCGGAATCAGTTTGGGACGCAATATCAGGACTGGACTCACCTGCTCTTGCGCGCCACCTTCATGCCTGTAGCCACACCACATTCTCACCCAACGTTGTGCATGGTGGCATCAAAACAAACGTGATACCCGATTCGGTAGAAATCGATGTCGATATCCGTACCGCGCCGGGCGACAGCGACCAAGTTGACAAACATCTCCACGATGCCCTTGGGGAGTTGTTTGATGAAGTCGAAGTCAGAGCTATTCATGATGATCCAGCGACCTTCTCGTCAACAGATACCCCAATGTGGCATCTCTTGCAGGAGATGATGCAAAAAGCGCACCCTGGCGCACCACTTATACCCTCACTGATCGTCGGAGCGACCGACGCACGGTTTTATCGCGACAAGGGGTCCGTAGCCTACGGAGCAGGACTGTTTAGCGACCGGGTCAACTCATCGGATTTCATGGCGCGTTTCCACGGACATGATGAACGTGTAGACGTGGATTCTCTGGCGCTAACGACCCAACTATGGATCGATGTTGTAACCAACTTCTGGGACAGAGTAGATAGCTGACGGCGATTAGCCGGCTGAGCAGCCGACCTTCGCAGTCACGTGAGGGACCCGTCCGGTCCGAAATGAGGTCACCACGCCATTGGCGTCCAGCTCCCATATCACCCTCATTGACTTATCTCCGTCAGTCACGGGAACAAAGGTAACCGAGTCCCCAGTGGATGATTCCTCGATCTTGGACCCGAAAGCAGCCTTAATAGCTTCTTTGGTTGCGCCGATTCCGTAACCGGATTTGCTAGTGATTGGCCCGCTTGAGATGTCTACTCGGACGACCTCCCCGTTGACCACCATGAAAGCTGCTCCTGTGGCTCCTGCCGCAGGGGTGTAATACTGGCAGGCTTCACTGCCAGTAGATGCAGCATTGAAAGTGACTCCAGCCGCTTCCTGGGCTTCAGCAAGAGTTTGACCAATTCGGACGGGCCCTAGTCCCGCAGTTGTGACGGTGTCGGCGTTCGTCAGCGTCGGGGGGGTGGTGGTTTCGGTAGTGGTTCCATAACGTTCAGCCGCACTCTGGATGGCAGAGGTAGTTGATGGGGCGTCATCGGTTGTCGTGCTTTCTGAGGACACCGCAGAGGTTGTGATGGTAGGTAGCGTCGTTGTGGAGTCACTGGCAGTGCTACTCAGGGAACACCCAGCGGTCAGAGCAACCAAGGCGATCATGCCGTAGACAATTTTGTGCGCCGAGTATTTCCCGTTTGCGATTCTCACTTAGGTACCTCTCGTGGATCCAGATGTGTTGACGAGCTGATCGCGCTCGCCTGCAATCACGAGGGTACATCTGTTCCGCTCAATGTGTCACCTAGGCCCAGCGGTTAGTCTGGTAATGCCAAGTGGTTATGGGCACATGCAGCAATTCTTTGATTTGCGAGAGTGAGATGGAGTTTCTTTATGTCTGAGGTGCAGTTTGACATTGTGATCCGGGGAGGAGATGTCGTAGACGGCACTGGCGCAGCTCCAAGAAAGGCCGACATCGCAATTACGGGAGATCGAATTGTCGCAGTGGGTGAGGTTGAAGGCAAAGGGACCCGTGAGATTGATGCCGATGGTCGAGTAGTGACCCCGGGATTCGTTGACATTCACACCCATCTGGATGCCCAATTGGCATGGGATCCCATTGGCTCTAGTTCATGCTGGCATGGAATCACATCAGTGGTGATGGGCAATTGCGGTGTCACATTCGCCCCCGTCAAATCTGAAGATATTTTACATCTCGCGGAAATGATGGAATCGGTTGAGGATATTCCCAGGGAAGCAATCTTGGAAGGCTTGCCCTGGGATTGGCGAACTTACGGTGAATACCTCGAATTCTTGGATCGCCTTCCAAAGGGGATCAACGTTGGAGGAATGGTGGGTCACGTGGCCGTTCGATGGAACGTCATGGGTGAGGACAGCCTCAAAGAGGAGCCAGCAACCGAACAAGAGATAGCAGCGATGTGCGAGTTGGTGGACGAAGCTATTGGTTCAGGCGCTTTAGGCTTCTCGACCTCTCGAACGTTGCTTCATCGAACACCAGACGGTAGGCCGATCCCCGGAACTTTTGCTGGCAACGACGAACTTTACGCATTTGCCGATGTTCTAGGCCGGCATGGACGTGGGGTATTTGAATCAGCTCCGCGATTCGAAAAGGCTGGCGCAGACTGGGCAGGCCTCAAACACGAAATCCGGACATTGGGCGAAATCACTCGCAGGAGTGGCCGTCCTTCAACATTCGGACTTGTTTATAACGCAGTTCGACCTGACATGAGCGATGTCGCTCTTGCAGAGGTGTTCGAGGAGAACTCAAACGGTGCCGCCTTGAGGCCTCAGACAACTTGCCGGCCAATAGGGGTGGTTCTCGGCATTCAACATCGCACTCCTTGGGCCCGCGCGGGGGCAACCTGGAAATCGATGCAGGATATGGACGTATCGCAGCGCCTCGATCTGATTCGTGATGCAGATTCACGTAAGGCGTTGATTCAAGAAGCTAACGATCCCGAACAAATTCACGGAGGCGGTAGCGCCATGGTGGATTTAAGCAGGCTGTACCTATTAGACGCCGAAGATCCCGACTACAGAGTGGGCCCAGAAGGCACCCTGGAAGCTAAAGCGGCGGAAGCAGGGGTAACACCTGTCGAATATTTCCTGAATGAGACCGATAGGTCCGACGGTTCGGTAATGCTTTCGTTGCCAATCTTGAATCAGGACTACGAGGCGATCGAAACGATGCTTCAAGATGATGCGATCATCATGGGGTTGGCTGATGCAGGAGCACACGTTGGGCAAATTATGGACTCCAGCCAGCCCACTTATTTCCTAAGTCATTGGGTTCGAGACACCGGATTTTTCTCAATTGAAGAAGGTGTGCGCAGGATCACCTCAGACACTGCTGATCTCTTCGGTCTAGTTGATCGAGGCCGTTTGGTCGAAGGAGCCTACGCCGACCTCAATATCATTGACTTCGAAAATCTTTCCCTGAATGGCCCCGAATACGTTCATGATTTCCCTGGTGGAGCTGGCAGATACATACAACGCGGCCGCGGTTACGATGCAACAATCGTCAACGGGCGGGTATTCATGGAAAACGGACAACACACTGGTGAACTTGCCGGGGTGACACTTCGCTCCACTGATTAGTTTTCGGTTCGGGCCGCTAAGGTGCTGCCATGGCTTCAGCACCTCAGATGAACATCAATGAAGAGACCACCTATCGCGTGACGGTCACAACCAGCAAAGGCGCGATCGTGATGGACCTCGATCCGAAATTGGCTCCGATTACAGTAAACAATTTCGTGAATCTTGCACGTGACGGCTATTACACCGGACTTACTTTCCATCGCGTGGTACCAGACTTCGTCATCCAAGGTGGTTGTCCCGAAGGGACTGGCACCGGTGGTCCCGGATACCGATTCGACGATGAACCAGTAACTGCCGACTACACATTGGGAGCGGTAGCAATGGCTAACGCGGGCCCCAACACCAATGGCAGTCAGTTCTTCATCTGCATCGACGACTGTCGATCCAAGCTCGCACCGGCATACAACCTCTTCGGTTATGTATCGAGCGGCATGGAAGTAGCGTTGGAGATAGCAGTCGGCGATGTCATGGAGAGTGTGGAAATCGAAGAAGTCAGCGCTACATAGCTAGCGCTGCATTGAACATCCCCAAAAAGCTAACGTGTGTGCCTTGACGAGAGGACGACCAATGGGTGATGTAGTTCTGTATGAAGAGATCGATGGTGTGGCTTTAGTCACCCTTAACCGACCTGAGCGATTAAATTCATGGACAAATGAACTCGGCTCCGCTTACTTCGACGCATTGGATCGAGCGTCAGAATCAGCCGATGTAAGAGCAGTCGTTGTCACGGGAGCAGGGCGCGGCTTCTGTTCAGGGGCCGACATGGACATGCTTCAGGGGATCGGTGCTCGCGATGGCGAAGAAGAATCACCAGTTCGACTTCGAGCCGAACGACACGACTACGCGCTGACGGTCCCTAAGCCGGTGATCGCTGCTATCAATGGAGCCTGTGCTGGGCTCGGGTTCGTGCACGCAATGATGTGCGACATTCGGTTCGCAGCTGAGGGCGCAAAATTTACTAGTGCTTTCGTTCGCCGGGGCCTAATTGCTGAACACGGAATTTCGTACATGTTGCCCCGGGTGGTAGGGCCTTCCAATGCTCTGGACATTTTGATGTCTGGAAGGGTGTTCTTGGCAGAAGAAGCTAAAGAGATGGGTGTGGTCAGCCGTGTCCTGCCCCCTGATGAGCTGGTGAACTCA
>JASMKJ010000396.1 GCA_030749275.1 Acidimicrobiales bacterium | reverse complement strand
TTGACGCGCTGCAATGGTCGGCTCCCACCTCAGATTTTGAGAGTTTTTGTTCAGAAAACCGTCTGGACGGGCTTTTGTCGCGAACCCAGAAGATGATCACCAATCGGACCTAGGATGAAGCCATGGAACTCGGACCGGTTCATCATGTATCGATCAATTGCGCTGACGTTGAAGCCACCGCACCGTTCTACACCGAGGTGCTTGGCATGAAGACCCTTGAACGCCCTGACTTTCCATTCAACGGCCGGTGGTTGCAAACCCCGGGCGGCGGCGAAGTCCATCTCATAGAAGTCGAAGGCTGGCAGCCGCCCAAAGGCCAACATTGGGCATTTCGGGTAGACGACATTGAAGCGACAGTGACGGAACTGCGCGAAAAGGGTGTCGAAATTAAGGACCCCAAGGCGCTTCCCGGAACAACTGCACGTCAGACGTTCTTCTTCGATCCGTCGGGCAACATGATTGAACTCAATCAACCAGCTTAAAGCCAGGTGTATCGCCTGAAGGCATCCAGATCCACCTGTTACACACTCCCGTCATAGTGACATGGGTCGGGCAGCAGTTGGAGGCTACGCTCAGATGTTGTGGCAAACCCCAGCATGTCCGAACGATTGAATGATCTCGAAGAACGTCGCCAGGCGGCCCTAAACGCGGGCACAGAACGAGCCGTCGCTCGCCAGCACGAAAAAGGAAAGATGCTCGCGCGCGAACGCATCGAGTACCTCCTTGATGAGGACTCCTTCCATGAGCTCGACATGTTGGCCCGCCACAGAGCGCACGACGTTGGTCTTGATGAACGCCCCTACACCGATGGCATCATCACGGGATGGGGCACCATAGATGGACGGAAAGTATTTGTAGCGAGTCAGGATTTCACAGTGTTCGGCGGAGCCCTCGGGGAAGTGTTCGCCGAGAAAATGCACAAGATCATGGATCTAGCTGAATCAGTGGGCGCTCCGATGATCGGACTTAACGACGGAGCAGGAGCACGCATCCAGGAGGGAGTCGTTTCGCTAGCGGGTTATGGCGGGATCTTCCGACGCAATGTGCAAGCGTCGGGCGTCATTCCCCAAATCAGTGTGATTCTGGGTCCCTGCGCCGGCGGAGCGGTCTACTCACCGGCCATGACCGACTTCATATTCATGGTCCGCGACAGTAGCCACATGTTCATTACCGGCCCCGATGTCGTCAAGACCGTTACCGGAGAAGAAGTAACCCTAGAAGAGCTTGGCGGCGCTGGCTCGCACAGTACGAAGTCCGGTGTCGCATCATTTGTTGGCGCAGATGAGCAAAGTGTTCTCGATGACGTGAAATATCTGCTCTCGTTCCTCCCATCCAACAACCTAGACACCGCTCCGACTCTCATCGACGGGGACGACCCTGATCGCGACTGTCCTGAACTGCGAGAAATCCTGCCTGATAGCGCGAACGTTCCCTATGACATGAAGGCGGTCATAGCCGAGGTGGTCGATGACCATGAATTCCTCGAATATCACGCTGGCTGGGCTGGGTCGATCGTGTGTGGTTTTGGTCGGGTAGACGGTCGATCAGTCGGCATCGTTGGTAACCAGCCCATGGTGATGGCCGGCGTACTTGATATCGAGTCCTCTGAGAAGGCTGCTCGATTCGTTCGTTTCTGTGACGCCTTCAATCTGCCATTGCTGACTTTCGTTGATGTCCCAGGTTTCTTGCCCGGAGTCGACCAAGAACATGGTGGAATAATCCGCCACGGAGCAAAGCTTTTGTATGCCTATTGCGAAGCCACCGTTCCGCGTGTGCAGGTCATAACCCGCAAAGCATACGGCGGCGCATACGTGGTAATGGACTCCAAATCTGTTGGCTGCGACGTATCGTTTGCATGGCCAACCGCCGAACTCGCGGTCATGGGTCCACAAGGGGCAGTGGAAATTCTCAATCGACGGGAGTTACAGCAAGCCGCTGACCCTGACGCACGCAAAGCGGAACTTGTTGATGACTACACCGAAAAGTACGCGAACCCTTACGTCGCCGCTGAACGTGGAATCGTGGACGCTGTGATAGATCCTGGGGAGACGCGACAAAAAGTTGTCGCAGCCTTCCGCATGATCGAAAGTAAGCGAGAGGAACTACCAAAACGGAAACACGGGAACGTTCCGCTGTGAGTTTCCCGATCGTAGGCACAATTCGACCGACTCCCACCGACGAAGAAGCAGCGGCGCTCGCTGCAGCCCTCGAAGTGCTGTGGCCACAACCAATGTCGTTGAATGATGACCCGTCGAGGTCCAATTGGAGATTTAGTGGGCGTTGGTGGAACGAAACAACTAGTTGGTCGCACAGATCTTATTGATCAGTCCGTCACAGTTGAAAGTCATTGACGGTTGATTCACCGGTCATCCCAGATCCATGACCCATGAAAGCCAAAAGGAACGCGCCGGGGGAGCAACACTTCCGCTAAGGGATCCCCCCCAGGTGAGGAAGCATCAAGCACCACCAAGGCGCTCTTATCTTCAATCCTGTTGTAGACGTAGCCGAGAAGCCATCCGTCATCTTCTGCTTCGGCGTTCGGCCGCTCGACGAAAACGAACTCTCCGGGGTCGTTGCCTTCACCGAACTCCCAAATTTCAGACTGGCCTTCTTCAAGACTGTATTTGACCAACCTTCCGCCATCAGATTCGGCGTTCTTCTCTGAGAGATCGAGACTTACCGCGTATCCAAACTCGTAGTCAAGCCCAACTCGACTGTCGGCTACGCGACCGAACTCAATTGGACGATCATCAAGCTGGGTTTCACTTACGTGACCCGAAACAGTATCTATATCCCAACGCCACAACTCTGCTGTCGTGGTGAATTGTCCGCTTCCCTCTTCCCACATACTCGGGTATCGGGCCACATCAACGATCACCCTGTCCCCGATGTCGTAGCTGTTCAGTGGATGGAACACGTAACAGGGGTCGATTTCCAACCATTGAACCTCACCGTTTTCGTCGTCGCGGTTCATTACTCCGAGCCGAGCTCCGTTGTCTCTTCGAAATGAAAAAGGCATGCCGCCAGCGAGAGCGATATCGAAATCGAATACAACGGGCAAATCCATAAAAACAACCCGTTTGGCTGTGATGTTGAAATCGTGCATCATCACCGGCGCCGGTATTTCGATGTCCTGTTGTTGGACCAATTCGCCCGCTTCAGAGATGCCCAGGAAAGTTAGGTAGGGAGATTGCCAGTTGTACCCGAAGGCCAACATCTCTCCGGTTATCGGGCAGATCTTCGGGTGAGCTGTGAACGAGCCGTCAAGGCGACCATCAAAAGAACACGGGCCCAAAGTCTCTAGTTCGTCAGAGATTTCCCACGGGACATGGCCTTCTTCTAAACACAAGATGCGGCCGGCGTGATACACGACGTGAGTGTTGGCCTTGGAATTTTCACTATTGAAGTCAAGGTTCTCGAGATCGATTACCGGTTTCGTCGGGTTCTCGTAGAACGGTGTTTTCACCCAACGATTCCGGTACCACTCTGCTTTGCCTTCGCGCAGCCTGACACCGTGGATCATTCCGTCTCCGAGAAACCAATGCGCCGACTCGCCCGTTATCGGATTTGCCCCGTTGCGAAAGTAGCGGCCGTTGAGTTCGCTAGGTATCGATCCTCGGATCTCGAGTTCGCCGGAACTGATTTCGTCTTCAACGGGCGCGTAGTTGCCTCGAAGGTGAAACGGAATCGTGCTTGAAACGGTCATAGAGATGCCTTCGCGTTAAAGGAGAGATCCATTCATAGTCCCACACTGGGTGAACTTCTCCTGATCGTGGCAGGATCTTCATGTGAACAACAGCGATCTCCCGCTCGTCGACCTGAAGGTTATTGATTTATCGACGGTATTCGCGGGTCCTCACTGCGGACGTTACTTGGCTGACTTTGGTGCAGATGTTGTGAAAGTAGAACGCCCATCAGGAGACACCGCTCGCAACATCGGATGGCGTGACACAGACGGCGCAACGCTTTGGTGGAAGCTTGCGAACCGGGGGAAGCGTGCCATCACGTTGGATCTGCGAAGCGCTGAAGACCTAGCAACGATGAAACGAATGCTTAGCGTCGCTGATGTTCTCGTCGAAAATCTCAGACCAGGCAAGCTTGAAGCCCTCGGGCTGGTTCCCAACGAACTCTTTGAAGCAAACCCGAGGTTGACGATCACACGGGTGACCGGCTTTGGGCAAAGTGGCCCCTACCGTGACCGCGCGGGTTTCGCGACGTTGGCGGAAGCCATGAGTGGGTTCGCGTCGATGAATGGGGAGGCCGACGGTGCTCCTTTGCTGCCACCGATCGCTTTGACAGACGAACTCACCGGTTTAGCAGCGGCGTTCGCAACGATGGTTGCTGTGCATGCCGGTGGGGGTCAGACCGTTGACGTGAACCTTTTGGAAACGATGCTGCAAGTATTGGGGCCACTGATCTCGGCTTGGCACACCGAAGGGTATTTGCAGCCGCGACTGGGGTCCGGCATTGCATACAGCGTGCCCCGCGGCACGTACCAAGCTGCTGATGGGGGCTGGATTGCAGTGAGCACCTCGAGTGACTCGGTTGCTCAACGGGTCATGGAACTTATCGGCGTAGCTGACGACGAACGATTTCAAACCTTCGACGGACGAATCGCTCATCGAGACGAAGTAGACAATCTGATGGCTGAGTGGGTTAAGCAACGCACTACCGCTGAAGCCTTGGAAAGTTTTGAAGCGGCGGAAGCCGCGGCAGCGCCGGTTCTCAATGTCGGAGAAATCTCGGGGGACCCGCACGTAGTTGAAAGAGGCTCACTGGTTGAAGTTGATGGTCTTGTGATGCAAGCCCTCATTGCTCAACTATCACGAACACCGGGTGAGGTTCGATGGACAGGTCGTGATCTAGGGGCTGACAATCAAAGCATCCCGGACGCGGAGTCCCAGTGGTTAAGCGACCCCTAGGTCGGATCAACCATTCCGTTTCTGGCGTTCTTCTTGAACCAAATCGACCACGTCGTGCATTATTTGAGTCAGCTCGTAATCCTTCGGTGTATAGACGCGAGACACTCCGGCTTCAATTAACCCACTTCGATCTTCTTCGGGAATGATTCCGCCGACGATGACTGGGGCTGTAACGCCTTCGTCTCTTAATACATCGAGAACAGACGGCACTAATTGGAGATGGCTGCCGGACAGAATTGATAGACCGATGACATCAACATCTTCGTCTCTTGCCGTTGCCGCGACGTGCTCGGGTGTCACACGTATGCCTTCGTAGACCACTTCCATCCCTGCATTCTTGGCCGCAACGGCGATCTGTTCTGCCCCATTTGAATGGCCGTCCAAGCCTGGCTTCGCAACCAGCAGCCGTGGAGGGCCACCAGTGAGTTCGCTTGAACGTTGCGCTACTTCCTTTAGGCCCGAAGAGTCACCTGGAACCCCTTGAACACCGGTAGGTCCGCGATATTCGCCGAATACCTCACGAAGCACTTGGGTCCACTCTCCCGTGGTTACCCCGGCCCTAGCCGCCGCAATGGTTGAGTGCATGATGTTTTCGTCACCCTCAGCGGCATCGCGCAACTGCTGAAGAGCCACGTCCACTGACTCTTGAGAGCGAGACGACCGCCAAGATGCTATTTCCGCGACCATTTCAGATTCGACCTGTGGATCGACCTTCATGAAACTCCCGGCGCCTCCAAGCTGAGAGTCGGCAGTTTCTTCAAACGCGTTCACACCGACAACGGTTAACTCCGCCGATTCAATTTTGCGTACACGTTCGGTGTGACTCGTGACTAATCGTTGCTTGAGCTCGTTGATGGCGGCGAAAGCCCCACCTAGTTCCAAGACGTCGGCCAATTCGACGTTTGCAGCATCGACGAGCTCGGCGGTTCGAGCCTCGATGACGTGCGAGCCATCGAAAATGTCGTCGTATTCGAGCAGATCAGTTTCCAAAGCCAGAACTTGCTGCATCCGCAACGACCACTGTTGATCCCAGGGCCTTGGCAAACCGAGGGCTTCGTTCCAAGCTGGCAATTGAATTGAACGAGCCCGAGCCCTTTTCGACAGCGTGACCCCCAGTGCTTCGAGGATGATTCGTTGAACGTTGTTTTCCGGTTGTGCTTCCGTTAAACCAAGCGAGTTGACCTGCACCCCATATCGGAATCGTCGAAGTTTCGGGTCGTCGACGTTGTAGCGACTCTCGCAGATGTCGTCCCACATCTGGGTGAAAGCCCTCATTTTGCATACTTCCTCAATGAACCTGATCCCCGAGTTCACAAAGAAGGAAATGCTCCCCACCACGTGAGGGAATTCATCTTCAGACACTTGACCGGAATCTCGAACCGCATCGAGGACATCGATCGCGTTGGCCAACGAATACGCGATTTCTTGAACTGGTGTCGCTCCAGCCTCTTGGAGGTGGTAGCTGCATACATTGATTGGGTTCCACAACGGCACATGCTGTGAGCAGTAAGCAACCATGTCGACGATGAGACGTTTACTTGCTTCCGGCGGGAAAATATAGGTCCCCCGACTCAGATATTCCTTGACGATGTCGTTTTGGGTCGTTCCCCTCAGCATCTCCGAAGCAATTCCCTGGTCTTCTGCGTTCGCGATGTACAGACCGAGTAACCAGGCAGCAGTCGCGTTGATGGTCATCGAAGTGTTCATTTGCTCGAGAGGGATTTGATCAAGCAACGTGTTCATTTGACCAAGGTGATAAATCGGAACACCCACCTTGCCAACCTCTCCGTCGGCCAGAGGATGATCCGGGTCGTACCCGGTTTGGGTCGGAAGGTCGAACGCCACTGAAAGGCCGGTCTGGCCCTTAGCTAGGTTACTTCGGTACAACTCATTAGAAGCTTGGGCCGTGCTGTGACCTGAATAGGTGCGCATCACCCACGGACGATCCCTTTGAGATTTAGATGCGTCAGTCACACGGACTCCTCGCTCTGAGTTGAGCCTAGGGTCTAACGCGAGCGCTCAATCGTCAAGCAAAGTGAAATTCATGGGCCGAGCCCAGACCTCGGCAAGTGGTCGATCGACTGCTTCTCCCAACAGTTCCAAGTAGTCGTCGCGCCCGATTTCAACCGCCCCCAGACTTTCGAGATGAGGAGTGTTCCATTGGACATCGATCAGTGCACCCCCAGTTACTTTCATCGCGTCAACTAGCGCGACGAGAGCGACCTTTGACGCATTAGGAACGGAATGAAACATTGATTCGCCCGCGAAGAAAGCCCCTATGGCGACCCCATAGAGGCCACCCACCAACTCATCGTCTTGCCAAGTCTCCACACTGTGCGCCCAACCGAGGCGATGGAGTTCCAAATAGGCCTCACGTATGTTCGCGTCGATCCACCCATGTGGACGCACCGGGCTTGCGCAAGCGTCGATTACCTGATCGAAAGCGTGATCCACCCGGATATCGAAATCACGACATGCTCGGCGAAGCGACCTACCAACTCGTAGATACGAAAGAGGGAGTACGCCTCTCGGGTCAGGAGACCACCAACCTAAGGTGTCGCCCAGTGGCATCGGGAATAGCCCCGAACCGTACGCAGAGAGCAGGGTGCCCGGTTCCAAGTCTGCCCCCGCCCCGACGAGCCCATTTTCATCAGCAGTATGGGCAGGTGGAAAGGTCCAGATACTGGCCTCTGGCTCAACTGGTCCGGTCAAAGTGTCCCCGCGCATACTGGTGAGCATACGCATTAGTAGTCGTCTTACTCAAAGCGGAATGCCTATTCAGTCAAATCCTTGTAGGCATCTATCTGCAGTGAAGTCGCCTCAGAGACAGATATAGAGGCAATTGACACTGGATTCAAAGGTAGATCCGCCGAGTCAGTCTCAACCGCTTGGATCGCCAAAGCCACGTCAAGACCAACTATGACATGACCCATCAGCGAATAGTTTGAGTCCAAAGCAGCCCCGAATGGACCAGTCACAACGAAAAACTGAGACCCATTGGTGTTTGGCGTTCCCTGATTGGCCATAGCCAAAGAGCCCACAAGGTATCCCTCTTCTGGCCCATAGGCGCCGGTGAATTTGTAGCCGGGCCCTCCTCTGCCGTTCAAACCTTCGACATCACCGCCCTGAATGACGAACTGGTCAATGACTCGATGAAAAATCGTTCCGTCGTATGCGCCGTGGCGCGCCAGGAAAATGAAATTGTTAACGCTTCGAGAATCCATTGTCGGATCGAGAACAACAGTGAACTCTCCGAGGTCAGTGTCGAATTTCGCTGAGTACAACTGACCAATATCGATGCACAGTTTGGGTGGTGTCTCGAACTGGAAGCGACGTTCTGATGAGCCATCTACGGATGGGCAACCCTCCAATCCAAGAGTTTCAGCGCCAATTGAAGCGACATCACTTGACGTTTCATCGTCGCTTCCTCCACCAGTCAAACTCCACAAGAAAGCAACCAGCACCACGACCGCCGCGATTGCGGCCCACCGGATTACAACTTTGGTTCGTTTAGAACTCTTTATGGCTCGTTCGCTTGCTTCTACTTGAGCCTGACGATGAGCTCGTTGGCGTTCACGCTTGTTCTTACTCATAACTAGATCGACAATTCCTTAACCGACGGTCTTCGCCAATGAAGGTAGCAACGTTGAGGCTGGAAGCCCAGATGGACAACACTGTAAATCACCTACGACTTAGGGGTGCTTGAGGGGTACCCTCAAATCTTGTGGCACTCGTTGTTCAAAAATTCGGAGGTACCTCTGTCGCTGACGCTGACCGCATGCGCGAGGTAGCTGATCACGTCAAGCGGACGCGAAGCCGCGGTGATGACGTTGTTTTGGTCGTGAGTGCTATGGGCAAAGAGACCGATGCGTTGCTTCGTCTCGCCGACGAAGTCAATGAACAGCCGCCCGGACGAGAGCTGGACATGCTCATCACCGCCGGAGAGCGCAAGTCGATAGCGCTTATGTGCATGGCTCTTGACGCCGCAGGCGTTCCCGCGGATTCCTTCACGGGAAGTCAGGCGGGATTCGAGACTGATGACAACCATGGCAGCGCAAAGATTTTGTCCGTCGATCCCCACAGAGTGCTTGACTCGGTGAAGAAGGGACGAGTGGCAGTCGTAGCTGGCGCGCAGGGCATGTCAACCGATAACAACGTCACCTTTCTGGGTCGAGGCGGTTCGGATACCACAGCGGTTGCACTCGCCCATGGTCTTGGAGCCGATGCGTGTGAGTTGTACACCGACGTTTCTGGCGTTTTTACGACGGATCCGCGAGTCTGCCCGACTGCGAAACGGATGGAATCGATTTCTTTCGACGAACTACTGGAAATGACGGCAGTAGGTTGCCCCAAACCGGTTATGCGCTCGGTTGAAGTAGCGCGAGCGTTTGGCGTGCCACTGCATGTCCGTTCAGCCTTTACCTGGGAACCCGGGACGTGGGTGCTTGAGGAGGCCCCTGATATGGAAAGAGCAGTTATTAAAGGGATAGTGCCCGACACCAGTCAGGCAAAAGTGACCTTGAGCGGTGTTCGAGACGAGCCTGGACTCGCTGCCAAGGTTTTCCGCACCCTTGCGGATGCGGCCATCAACGTTGACATGATTGTGCAAAACGTTAGCGAGAGTGATCGCACCGATATTTCATTCACTGTGCCCTTGGAAGATGTGGAAGTTGCCACCTCGACCTGTGAAAGCCTTGCAGCAAGTTTGGGGTTTTCGGGTGTCATGGCAGATGTTCAACTGGGCCGTGTGTCGGTAGTGGGTGCGGGAATGGCATCAAACCCAGGGGTCGCGGCGACAATGTTCGAAACCCTTGCGGAAAATGATGTCAACATCGAGATGATTGCCACGTCTCCCATCCGCATTAGCTGCGTCATAGCCGAAGAAGACGTAGATCGAGCCACCGCAGCGCTCCACACCGCTTACGGCCTGGACTGACAAGCCTCCGAAATTCGCGCTGGCGTACTGCGTGAGCCTCGGTAACCTCGGAACATATGCGTATAGGGATCGTCGGAGCAACCGGCCAAGTTGGCGGAGTGATGCGAAGCATTCTCATCGAACGCGCTTTCCCTATAGAGGAGATGCGCCTTTTCGCCTCTTCACGCTCGGCGGGCACCAGCATTCAATGGAATGACGAAAAGATTGTTGTCGAAGATGCCAGCACGGCCGATTTCAGTGGCATGGATCTGGCCCTCTTTTCAGCGGGCAAAACAACGTCACTTGAATTGGCTCAAAAAGTGGCGTCCCAGGGTGCGTTGGTGATCGATAATTCTTCCGCGTGGCGCATGGACCCGGAAGTGCCGCTTGTCGTCCCAGAAGTAAATGGGAGAGAGGTGATGAACACACCCAAGGGCATCATCGCGAACCCGAACTGCACAACTATGGCAGCGATGCCGGTACTCGCTCCTTTGCATGCCGAGGCTCAACTGGAGGGGATGATCGCTTCGACGTACCAGGCGGTTTCCGGTGCCGGTCTGGCAGGAGTAGCGGAATTAGGTGAACAAATCCGGGTGACGGTAGAAGGCGCGGAAGGATTGACGTACAACGGAACAGCGGTACAGCACACAACGCCCTCGTCGTTTACCCAGCCCATCGCCCACAATGTTCTCCCTCATGCAGGTGATTTCGTGTCCGACGGAACTGGTGAAACCGATGAAGAGCAGAAGCTCCGTAACGAAAGCCGCAAGATTCTTGACATCCCTGATCTGGATGTCTCGGGCACCTGTGTCAGAGTGCCGGTGTTTACTGGTCACTCATTGGCTCTTAATCTGCGCTTCAGGTCGCAAATCACGCCGGAACGCGCCACCGAACTTCTGGGTCAAGCAGAAGGTGTTGTGCTGACTGATGTTCCCACACCTCTCGCGGCGGTAGGTCAGGACCCTTCCTTTGTGGGACGGATTCGCCGCGACCCCACGGTGGAACATGGACTGGCAATGTTTATTGTTGGAGACAACTTGCGGAAGGGAGCGGCTCTCAACGCGGTGCAGATCGCGGAGACTGCTCTGCAGAGTCGATTTTCCTAGTCTTTTATGGACAGGTTCGGGCAGTTACAGGGCCGCAACCCACATCTCGGACAACCGTTGCCGTAGCGAGAAACAGCTTCCTCAAGCGATAGATCGAGCTGCACCGCAAGAGAAGCCAACCAGGCGAGAACATCACCCAACTCGTGAAGTTGTTCTTCGCGGCCACCCTTTCTCACCGCTTGCGCCAGTTCACCCAACTCTTCGGTGAGCCAAGCGACGGTGGCAGCAAGACCTCGTTCGCTGTCGCGCAAACCGTAGGTCTCTTCCATCAGATTTTGAAGTTCGCTTAAATGCACAAACTGACGTTAGATCCCAAAATCAACAGGCGCCGCCATCCCGGTTCGAGGCATCAAGCGGTGGAACTGTGCCAACGACGATTTACCCCTAGTCTTGTAGGCCTTGAACCACATCACCGGGTGCGACCACAGATGAGAAATACCCTGACCGCGATCGTTGTACTGCTGTTGAGCATCGCCTGCGTCGTTGTCATCATCATAGGAATTTCGGGAACACCCAAAAAGCCCGACACCCCAGAGGTAGCGACGCCCCTTTCCAGCAGAGTTATAACGCCCAGCAAGAGTCAAGACCAACCATCGAAGGTGACCCAGGCCACTGTTCTTGAAGGGCCGTCCCAACGACTCAGTAACGCTGCGTCGGGGACCATCACTTGGCTCCCCAAACCAGGCGATTTGATTGAGTTCGGAACTGCGCTATACGCCGTCGACCACAAACCCGTCATTTTGATGAAGGGATCACTACCGATGCATCGAGATATCGCCTACAAAATCAGCGATGGTCCCGATGTCGCTCAATTGGAGCGAAACTTGGTGAATTTTGGCCATGTGGCCGACGAAGCTGTGACGGGTGACCCCACGGATCTCACCGTCGATCATCACGTCACCCCGCTCACGGAGTCGTCTGTTCGATCGTGGCAGTTGTCTCTCGGGATGACCTCCACCGGCGTTGTTAAACACGGCGACGTGATCTTTCGACCCGGAGCAGTCCAAATAGCGGCGCTTCACGTTGCACCCGGTGACGTAGTCGAAGGTGGGAGCGTGCTTTCGGTTCTCCTCGATCCGTAGGAGTAGGGGACAAGCGGTGAACAGAACGAGCTAGGTTCGTTCCATGGAGACAACGCCACTGCAAACCCGATTGAGTTCACAAATTCAAGAACTTGAACTTGAACCGTTTGTTCTGCAGCTCGAAGTGGACGGCCTGTGTGTCGTTCCGCCCGAAAAAACCGGAATCGAAGCGGGGACTATCCGAGCCATTGGTGAACAGTTGCTGCTCGAAGCTGAGCAAATAGTCGGATGTGGCTTCTCTCTCAATAAAGGCCCGCAGGCTCCCCTCACGATGAGTCCTGATGAGAACGTGATAGCTCGCTTCAGTGGAGACCATGGCGAGCCAACCCAATTCCTGGTGCAACAACTATGTGTGCGAGATCGCCTGTTCCGTGACCTGGCCATCAACCCGGTGGCTGTGGCACTGATCCGTCACCTGATAGGCCAAAACGCTACGCGCTTTAGTAGTCATAACGCGTTTATCAAGTGGCAGGGAGAGTTTGGATATGGACGCAATCTCGGCTTGCACTGTGACCAAATGGCGGTACCGCGCCCGTGGGGGCGAAATGCGCTGACTGCAAACACCAACTGGTGCATCACCGACTACAGCCGAGATGAGGGAGCGTTGGCGTATGTCCCGGGATCCCACCGTCGCATGGAGCCACCGCGCTTCCCTGAGGCGGTTGAGTTGGCAGTACCAGTGGAAGCCCCAGCAGGATCCCTCATCGTTTTCCACGGCGCTACATGGCACGGAGCTTTTCCTCGTTTGACTGAAGGCATGAGGTTGTCGATTGCCAACTATTTCCGGCACTACATGGTGCTACCCCAAGACGACATCAAGAACCTGTTTCCCCAAGAACTAGCTGATGATTGCGATGATCCAGAAATGTTCAAATTCTTGGCAGGGTTTGCGGATGAGTTCCCCTATTCACATCAAACCGAAAGAATTCCCCGTCTAATTTCGTAAATTTCGTTCAGACTGTGGCATCGGCGTTGATGACGATTTTGCCGAAGAATCGGCGTTCTTCGAGGGCCTGATGCGCAGCGATGCCTTCTTTGAGAGCGACCCGCGAGTCGATTACGGGAGAAAACTCCCCGATTCTTGTCAAGTGAAGTAGTTGATCAAGATCGCTGCGTTGCCACCCGTTAGACCCCCGGATGTCCATTTCCGCAGTCCAAATGAATCGTAAGTCGGTTGGCGGATCAAAACCGGCAGTCGCTCCACATGTAAGGACTCGGCCGCCGAGTTTGACGCATTTGAGAGACTTTGCCCATGTGTCACCCCCCGTGAAATTCACCACGACGTCGTATCCGCCTCCACTGAAGAGACTTCCAGTGTTCTCACGGCAGTACTTCACGAAATCTGTGGTGCTGTAATTGATTGTTTCATCGGCTCCCAACGCCTTTAATTGCTCACACTTTTCGTCAGTCCCAGCGGCAGCGATCACCGATGCACCACACATTTTCGCCAGCAACAATGCGCTGGTCCCGACCCCGCCGCTTGCGCCCAAGATCAGAACAGAATCATCACCAGTGACTTCTCCTCGAGTCAACATCATCCGATGTGCGGTGCCGTAAGCGACTGGAAGGCATGCAGCATCATCGAACGAGACCTCTTCGGGAAGCGAAATCAACTGTTCAGCAGTGACAACCACATATTCCGCGTACGCGCCCCACAGGGTGTCGCCGATCATCCATAGCTTCCCGTCCTCGTATCGAACAGGGTCGACGAGAACTCGGTCACCTATGCCCCAACCCTGCACGTCATCTGCCAGTTCAGCTACTACTCCCGCACAGTCACAGCCAGGGATACCAGGCAATGGAACCTTGATCCCCGGCATTCCTTGACGGGTGAAGACATCGTGATAATTCAACGAGCATGAACGAACCGCAACACGAACTTGACCTGGCTGTAGGGGCGGCTCCTCAATCTCCCGATACTCGAGCACGTCAATCGGTCCATGTTCGTCAAAAACAATTGCTTTCATTGAGCCTCCGTGTCCGAGCGCACTAATTCTTCAGCATTTCTGGTGAGTTCGGCTCGATCGATTTTGGCGGTCGAAGCGAGCGGTATCTCATCAACGAACCAGACGTGGCGAGGGTGGGCATAGGCCGGCCCGTTGTTCAGAGCGTACTGTTTAACTTCGTCGACAGTTATGTGGCTGCCGGCTTCACTGCGTATGAAGGCCGTAGGCAGTTGGCCCTTCAGTTCATCTCTGACTGGAACAACAACCGCTTGATGCACCGCTGGGTGTCGTTCCAGCATTTGTTCGACGGAATCGGGATAAATGTTCTCGCCCGCGCAAACGAACATGTCGTCGACACGCCCAACAAAGAAATACCAACCTTCGCCGTCGCGGCGCATCAAATCACCGGTGTGATACCAACCATCGGTTAGCCGTTGGGCGTTCGCTTCCGGCAGCCCGTGATAGCCGAGCATGACGCCCCTGGATTTGACCCACAACTCGCCATAGTCGGATTCTGCTCCGCTGTCTGGATCAACCAACTTCAGTTGCACACTCGGATGTTCACACCCCAGAGAAATTTTTGGTCTTGGAAGATTTTGAGGATGCGGCCCAAACTCCAAAACCGCTTCCGTCGTTCCGTAGCCGTTGGTAACCAACGCACGAGGGAAAAGCCTCTGAACATCGTCGAAAAGAGCCTCCGTTAGAGGTGCGGAACCGATCAGAACGCGCTGCACCGAGGAAAGATCGTGGCGTTCAGGCGCTTTCTGCAATTCAGCCGTC
>JASMKJ010000395.1 GCA_030749275.1 Acidimicrobiales bacterium | reverse complement strand
TTAATGGGCATCGCCGAAATTTACCTCGTGGTCGCCTTCTTGCACTCTTGCAGCCGCTGCCACGAGATCCCTATCAAGAAGCCCGCAAGCTTGCCGAGCGCATGTTCGTAATTCGTTTGTAGGGGCTACCTCCCCTATTTGGCTTAGCAAGTCGATCACCTGCCGGATATGGCGCACGAAATCGCCGGCTGAGGTTGCATCATCTAACACGTCAGCAAGTTCATGGCCCGACGCCCAGCCGTGAACCGTGCCAATAATCGTCGGATCCGGAGCACGGCTTTCTGGTAGGCCCCGTTCACGCTCCTCTCGACGAAGCCGGGAACTGTGAGCCAACAGCACTTCGACCTTTTTCTTAATAGACCCGCTCGGGTACCAGGGCGCCGGAGGATCAAGTCGGCTGCGGTGCTCATAGGTCAAGACCGACACCAGACTCGCGAGATCAGGTGGGGAGAGGTCGCGAAACAGATTCTCTGAGATACACAGGGCCGCTAGAAGATCCATCTCGTGAAAAATTCCCCGAAGATACTGTCCAAGAGGTGTCAGTTGCCATGCCTCACAGCAACCGAATGTCTCCATGATCTCCTCGATTGCTATCAACGCTCGACTCAGACCTCCTTCAGCCACGGCTATTCGGTCTTCCAACGCCGAAATCCGTCTATGTGCATCTATTACACGTTCCTCTGCCTTTAAGCGCTCGACCTGGAGGTCCTGTTTCGGCCTTCGGACCTCAAGAAGAATTCCAAGTTCTGTTAGTTGTTGTTTCAGCAGTCGAGCGGAAGTTCGCTGATATTCACGGCGGTTTGGTGCGTAAGGTTTGGGTAGTTCGATGTCACTGAGTGTTCTCGGGTTCAGATCAAAGTCCTTCCCGCTTAACATCATGACTTTTCCTCTTGGGGATACGACGCGAATGCGATGCTCCCCGCCCCGTCTACTAGTGGTACCTAAGACCAATAGGAACTGTGTTTCAGTTCCATGGATACGTTCGATGATTGCCCCAGGTCGAAGCTTCTCAAGGGGCACTGAGCCGTCCCGATTCGGTCTTGGGTCTGCCTGTTGGCCTTTATTGACTGGCAGCCCCAATCGCTTAAGTTCACTCTCTGCAGTGCCAAGTGATGCTTTCGCTTTGTCCAACTCTGTGATCAGCTTCACAATGTTGCTGTTTGAACGATATTGCGCGAACGACCTTTCTAGGAGGCCAACAGCGTCTTCGCGAATTACCCGCGTCATGAGGTTCGCTGCCATGTTGTAGGTCGGGCGGAATGCTGATTCCAAAATGAAGTCATTGCTTCGCGCTAGCTCAGTGAGCTGACTGAACGACTCATATGGACTCCAAAGGGCATACGCGTGCCCCGTCGTGTCGATCCCTCTCCTGCCGGCTCGCCCTGTCAATTGGGTGTATTCACCTGGGGTCAACATCACATGACCTTCTCCGCGGAACCGGCTGAGTTGTTCGATGACCACCGACTTCGCTGGAAGATTCACGCCCATCGCAAGGGTTTCGGTAGCGAAGACCACTTTTAACAAACCAGCGGCGAAACAGTCTTCGACTGCTTCCTTGAACGGGGTGACCATCCCGGCGTGATGTGAGGCCAGACCGGCTTGGAGACCTCGTAACCATCCTTCGAAGTTGAGTAGAGAGAGGTCCCCTTGAGCCAGATCACCGAGATGTTGTTCCACGATTGTTTCCACGCGTTGTTTTTCTCGGCCGTCTAGAAAGTCCAACCCATGTTCCAAAGCATTTTGGACCGCATCATCGCATCCTTGGCGGGAGAACACGAAGAAGATGGCCGGTAGGCGGTCCAATTGGTCTAATTGAGCTATTACCTCACCCCGTCTTGGTCGTCCCACATCCCCGGCTCGACTTTTGGGACCACGATGTCGTTGATCTCGCATCTTTGCCAAATATCGCTCAACTTCGTAGTTGGTCTCACCGTTTCTCAGGGTCCGGAATTCCTGAAGTCGGCGATGTCGTTTGTCGAAAATCAGAAAATGGTCATGAAGTTCCACCGGCCTAGTGGTCTCAATGACAGCTATGCATTCACCGTGAACCTCAGTGATCCATCCAGCTACTTCAGCGGCGTTACTCACTGTCGCTGACAGGCACACCAGCCTCGTTCGTGCCGGAAGCTGCATGATGACTTCTTCCCAAACGGGGCCTCTATAAGGATCTTGGAGAAAGTGAACCTCATCAAGAACAACCAGACCAAGGTTGTCGAGGCGAGGGCTTGCTGCGTAAATCATGTTCCTTAGAACCTCGGTTGTCATTACAACCACCTCGGCTTCGGATCTGATCGCATTGTCGCCGGTTAGTAATCCCACCCGCTCTTTGCCCAGCCATCGTGAGAGATCTTTAAACTTTTGATTCGATAACGCCTTAATTGGGGTCGTGTAGACCACCGTCTGTCCTTTAGCCAGAGCCTTCTCTATGGCGTACTCCGCTATAAGGGTTTTGCCCGCTGACGTAGGTGCGGCCACCAGTAGCGAAAGGCCTTCATCAACTATCCCGAATCCCTCGATTTGGAATTGATCAGGCATCAACCCGCGGCTGCTTAAAAGATTCGAATCAAATGATCCAGGTTGACTGTTCATCGTTCTAGCGGCAACGTAGAAGAGCGCCGAGATCGTTGGAGGTAGCGACCCACCAGGATCGACAATTCAAAGAATATGTACATTGGGATCGATAGTGCCGCAAGGGACACTGGGTCTCCTGAAGGGGTAATGACCGCCGCCACGACAACGATGCCAACGATGGCGAATCGACGTAAAGCACTCAGACGTGAAGGTGACACAACACCAGCAATTTGAAGAAATATCAGCAAAACGGGGAATTCGAAACCGATACCGAATGCGACCATCATGTAAGTGATCAATCCGAGGTACGCCCCGGGTGAAAACAGTGGATCAACCGACTCGCCCCCAAATGAAATGAGAAAGTCCAACGCTCTTTCGAATGTCATATAGGCAAGAACTGCTCCACACGCGAAAAGCAACACCCCGCTTAACACGAATGGCAGGGCATAACGTCTTTCGCGTTTGTTGAGCGCCGGTGTGATGAAACGCCAGAGATTCCACAAAAGCACCGGCATCGCGAAAACAAAGCCGATGTATAGGGACACTCGTATTCGTGTTTTAAATCCATCAAGTGGTTCGGTGATGACCAAAGTACATGCGCGGTCAATGGCTTGAGACTCAAGAACTCTGCAATATGGGGGAAGGAAGAAGTTGTCGAGCAACCAGTCATAGAGAAATAAGCCGGCGACTGCGCCGATCCCTATGGCGACGACGCTGACTATTAGTCGACCACGGAGCTCAACTAGATGGTCCCAGAACGACTGAGGCGCTGGATTAGTTTGCCGCCGAAACCTCACTCCTCTTCTCCGGTGGCCGTTGTATCTTCGTTCTCATTTGCCAGCTCCTCTTGTTGTTGTTCTAGGTCACGGCCATGAGCTTCTGCTACTGCATCATCAATCGCCGACTCGAACTCCGTTTTGATTTGCGAACTGAAACGTCGAAGTTGTGCTGTTCCCTTTGCTAGCTGTCGCGCAACTTGGGGCAGTTGTTTGGGTCCAAGGGCAACAAGAGCGACCAAACTAATGATTAGAACCTCATTGGGAGTCAGATTCACAGAACTGAGGCTAGGTGTTCGAAAGCCGTGAGCGGCGACGGCGTCTATACCTTGAGATCAGTGACACAAACATCCGCCTCAAACGCATACCCGCGATTCTTTCGATGTGCTCGTGGGCACGTTCACTTTGCGTCGCTACTTCTCCCAATGCGGATCCAGCATGGTTAAGACTCGAGAGTGTTTTTGTGACCTCCTCTTGAACCATCGCTGCAACTCGCCAGAGAAGGACGGCCAAGGCGATAGTCACTAGCACTGCGGTTACACCAAGAAATGCCACGAGCACACGTTAGAGCGTTTCTTGCGGAGTCGTTCAGTTTGAAGAATGATCAGACGGTGCAACAGCGACTTCCTTCGCTTCGACAGCCTCCTGTGCGCTTTGCTCACCGGGGGGCACGAGCCCACGCCCCAGAGAACACGTTGAGCGCGTTCGAGTTGGCTCTGCGGCTCGGAGCTACCGGCCTTGAGACCGATGTGTGGCTATCCAAGGAGGGCGTACCAGTACTTGATCACGATGGAAGCGTCAGAACTGGTATTCGGCGAAGATCAATTGCGAATATGTCGCAGGATGACTTACCAGAACACATACCAACACTTGAAGCTCTTTACAAGACATGTGGAACTGACTTCGAGCTATCCATAGACATCAAGGATGTACGGGCCATAGAACCGGTGCTGTCGGTCAGTCGAATGTTTGGTGCTGAGGCGCGGCTGTGGCTATGTCATCCTGACCCACTGGTTATCGCCGGTTGGCGTGACTTAACTATTGGCAAGTTGGTTAATTCAACACGGCTGAAATTGATGAAACAGGGACCTGAGCGGCATGCGGCAGAACTCGCGGCGGTTGGGGTTGATGCCGTTAATCTTCATCACAGTGACTGGACTGGCGGTTTGACCACGCTTTTCCATCGCTTCAATCGATACTGCATCGCTTGGGATGCCCAGCACGTTCGCGTCATCAGGGATCTTGTTCGTATGGGCATTGATGGCGTGCACAGTGATCACGTGGATAGGTTGCATACCGGATTTGACGAAGCCGTATAGGTCAAGGCCTAC
Organism: Acidimicrobiales bacterium; assembly: GCA_030749275.1. GTDB lineage: Bacteria > Actinomycetota > Acidimicrobiia > Acidimicrobiales > Poriferisodalaceae > UBA6944. The sequence goes on along the minus strand of JASMKJ010000395.1, from coordinate 444 downwards.
CAATCGCCTCGAGTGGCCAAATTCGCAGAAATACTTCGCCTACAAGCAGGTCTTTGTGGATTGATCCGAAGAATCGACTGTCGCGGCTGTTGTTCCGGTTATCACCCATAACGAAGAAATGGTTCTCCGGCACCACTCTTTCCTCGAAATCTGCAGTATGAACGCCGTTCAAAAGATAGGGCTCGTCTAAGCGCCGCCCGTCAACGAATACACCTCCTTCCCTGCCCCCAATTGTCTCTCCCTCAAGTCCAACAACCCGTTTAACGAAGTCCTTCAATTCGGTGCTGTCCAGATTCGGTGGCCTGTTGAACACAACTAGGTCTCCCCGCTCAACGTTTCCGAGAGTGAAAGCGAGCTTGTAGACCATGACGCGGTCGTCAACAGCCAACGTTGGATGCATTGACTCCGATGGGATGAAATACGTTTGGACGAGTGTCAGCCGTA
>JASMKJ010000394.1 GCA_030749275.1 Acidimicrobiales bacterium | reverse complement strand
ACGAATTCGGGGTCTAATGGCACGTCGAGGTATTCGGCTTCGGACTCATAACATGTTGGTAGTGCCAATCCGAAACTCATTCGAAGTCGGGGGGAGAATCCCTTGCTGTAAGTGACGGGGAGTCCGCAACGCCTCAAAGCTCGTTCCATGATTCGCGCGACATCTCGGTGACCCACGAATCGCACTTTGCCTAGCTTCGAAAATTGAATTCTTAGTCGCATCGAAGTCTCCCACCTGGTGAGGTGGGAGCTACACGTTGACTATTGGAGGTGCAAGTCATTGCGTGCCCCCCACTCCTGCCCTTGGGCGGAGTTCTACCGGCACAAGGTGGCCGGTTGTCAAGTCTTGTCCCGTGCCTTGGCTTCCACCATTTGGTGGACCTGGCGACGCGACCACGTGTTCGATCCCATATTCAGTGCAGGCCCCGCAGTCGTAGCACGGGGTCCATCGACAATCTTCGATGCCGTAGCCCGCGAGTGCGTCCTGCCAATCCTGCCATAGAAAATCTTTGTGCAATCCTGCGTGAATGTGATCCCATGGAAGCACTTCACTTTCGTCTCGATGGCGGTGCACGTACCAGTCGATGTCTAGGTCTGAGGCGCTCATCGCTTCTTGCCATAGGTTGAGGTCGAAGTGTTCGCTCCACTCTTGGAACGTGCCCCCTTTGCGCCAGACGTATTCGATTACGCGTCCGATGCGACGGTCTCCTCTGCTGGTAATCCCCTCAGCTGTGGAAGCTTCGGGAGAGTGCCATTTGAGATGCACTCGCTTGTTGTGTCGCAACCTGTTACGAAGCAACTCGACCTTTCTCCGTAGTTCTTCTGGTTGGTTCTGACCAAACCACTGGAAGGGTGTGTGAGGCTTGGGGACAAATCCACCTAGGGAGACTGTGACCGAAGCTTTCTTCGTGTATTGCCGCCCAATTTCGACGCATCTCTCTGCAAGGTCTGCGATGGCGAGCGTGTCTTCGTCCATTTCTGAGGGAAGACCTGTCAAAAAGTACAGCTTCACCCGATGCCAGCCTTGGCTGTACGCGGAGCGCACCGCGTCATAAAGGTCTTCTTCTGTTACGAGTTTGTTGATGATCTGTCGCATTCTCCACGACCCAGCTTCCGGCGCGAACGTGAGGCCCGTGCGTCTAGCACGCGACACCTGCGCTGCTACACCAACTGTGAATGCGTCGACGCGAAGACTCGGTAGGGAAATACTGACTCTTCCGCATGTTCCTGGTTCGTCGATCGTGTCTGTTACGACATCTTCGATCCCGCTAAAATCGGCGGTCGAGAGTGATGTCAGGCTCACTTCGTCGTAACCGGTTCTTTCTAATCCCGCTGAGATCATCTCTCGTACCTGACGTGCTGGTCGTTCGCGGACGGGTCGGGTAATCATGCCTGCTTGACAAAAACGGCATCCTCGGGTGCACCCTCGGAAGATTTCTACGTTGAGTCGGTCGTGAACTACTTCAGTGAGGGGTACCAGTTGGTTGCGCGGGTATGGCCAGTCCGCTAAGTCGGCGATAGTGCGTTTCAGAATGCTTTGCGGGACATCGGCGTGCCGAGCCGTGATGCCGCTGAATTGCTGATCGTCGTAGTTCACGTCATACATCGCTGGTACGTAGACGCCAGGTATCCGCGCTAGGGCATGAAGCACCGATTCGCGACTGCCTGTTGGTTTGCCGCTTTGTCGCCATTCTCCGACTGCGGTGGTGATATCTGCAATCACTTCTTCCCCATCGCCCATGACGAAAAAATCGACGAAATCTGCTAATGGTTCAGGGTTGTAGGCGCAATGTCCGCCTGCTCCTATGAGCGGATCGGCATCGGTTCGTTCGGATGCACGTATTGCGACGCCTGCGAGGTCGATGCAGTTGAGGACGTTGGTATAGACGAGTTCAGCTGAGATGTTGAACGCGAGTATGTCGAATTCAACCGCGGGCCGGTGGGTGTCGACGGAAAATAGCGGTACGTCAGCAGCTCGCATTTGTGCTTCCATGTCAGTCCAGGGCGCGTAAGAACGTTCTGCGAAGGCATCTGGCCGCTCGTTCAGGAGTTCATACAGGATCTGCAGGCCTTGATTTGGTAGTCCGATTTCGTAAGTGTCGGGGTAGGTCAGGAGCCACGATGTGGCGTCAGGCTTGTAGATGTTTGCGTTCGCTCCGTCCTCGCAGCCGATGTAGCGGGCGGGCTTTTCCACCCTAGGGAGGAGAGGCTCGAGCCGGGGCCACAGCGAGGTCATTTGAGGCCTGATGATACCGTCCTCGGCTCGTATTTCCAGATCATGGGCTGCTTTGTTGATCGTCATGCCAAGTGTCGCCGGGCGCTGATGTTGATGACCAAGCCAATTAATCCGAACGCGACGACAGTTGAGGAGCCTCCGTGGCTGAGAAATGGGAGTGGGATGCCCGTGATTGGCATGATGCCCATGGTCATCCCGATGTTCTGGAAGATTTGGAAAGTAAACATTGATAGCGCACCCACGCATGCGAAGGTACCGAACAGGTCGTTAGAGGATCTAGTGATGAACCAAATGCGCGCAAGCATGTATGCGTAGAGCAACAGCAAGACACTGACCCCAACAAACCCAAATTCTTCTCCCAGCGCGGTGAAGATGAAGTCGGTTTCTTGTTCAGGAACGAGGTTGAGGTTGGTTTGGGTTCCCTGTAGCCAGCCTTGACCTCGTATTCCGCCCGCACCTATGGCGATTTGGGATTGGTTGATGTTGTAGGACGCTCCTTGAATGTCAAACGCTGGATCTAAGAAGGCTGTGAGTCGATCTTCTTGGGTCTGTCGCAAAATTGTTGGACCGCCCAGATTGTCGCTGTTGAACATTCCGATGACGACAAGAACGCCGACGAACGTCGTGATTGCAATGTGTTTGATTTGGGCTCCTGCTAACAGCAACACCCCCATACCAATTGCGACGAACACCAGCATGGTTCCTAGGTCTGGTTGTAAATAGATGAGGCCTAACGGGACCGCCAACATGAGAAACGCGTTACCTAAAGTGACGAGCCGGAGATGACCGTCCTTATCTGCAACAAATGCGGCTAGTGCAACGACGACCGCTACCTTGGCGAACTCTGCGGGCTGGATCTGAAATGTCAACCCTGGTAACTCATACCAAGCTCGGGCGCCATTGCGCTCAACCCCGAAAAACAAAACTCCTACCAGGGCGAGCATGACCACCAGGTACGCCTGGTTGGCGAAGTCACGGTAGAGCCGGTAATCCAAGAACGTCGCGCCGATCATGATCGCTATTCCTATAACCACGAAAAGGATTTGCCTTTTGGCGTAGGTCGCCGGGTCTTGTCCGTTGAACTCAAGCACTCGCCACGTTGCCGAGTAGTTCAGGGCCACCCCCATGGCTGCAAGCAACATCGCAACTAAGCCAAGCGAATAGTCCGCGTACCTCAGCGGTGACCGTAGTTCTTTGCGGAGGGGCAAGTTCATTAGTTGCGCTCCTCAAGGTCGGGGATGCCATCGCCGTCAACATCTTCGGCGGTGTTGGCGCGGGGTACCTGAATTCCCCAAGGGCAGCCTTCGGGTACGTAGCTAGTAAATGCTTGGTATCCCCTCAGGGCTTCAGGTATTTCGGGGCATTCAGGCTGCGGCGGTATGAAGGCGACTTGGGGGTCAGGCCACCTCTGCTCGTAGGCTCGTAAAGCTTCGAAGATCCTTCGAGCGACAGGTGCAGCTGCCTCGCCTCCGAATCCCGCTTCTTCCATGACGACAGCCACAACGTAGCGGGGATCGTGTCTCGGAGCCCATGCAACGAAAACCGCTGAGTCTTCTTTCTTTCGCTGTAGAACTGGGTTTCTTCCTTCCGCTTGGGCGGTACCGGTTTTTCCCGCTACTGCATATCCAGTGGCGTCGTATCCCTCGAACGCTCTCCACGCGGTGCCTCGCCGTGCTTTGCTGGCTACGCCATGCAGACCTTCGCGTACAACTCCTGAACCTTCGGGGAACTCCGCTACTCGTTGAATTCTGGGGTCAAAGTCGATGACTGAAGTGCCGAATCGGTCTTCAGTCCGAGAAACAACCTTTTCGACGATGTTTGGGCTAAATAATGTTCCCCCATTAGCGAACGCTGCATAGGCATTTGCTAGTTGGATCGGTGTGACGGAAACGAAGCCCTGGCCGATACCTGTGTTGATGTTGTCCCCCGGAAGCCATTGAGTGGATTCGCCGTATGGGTTGTAGGCATCGGGTTTGGCTTCGAACAGAGCTTTTTTTACATCTCCGTCGCCGATACGGCCGTTTTTTTCGTAGGGCAGTTGAACACCGGATTGACTTCCGAATCCAAGAAGTTGAGCCATGTCCTGTATTGCCCACTGTTCGTCGCCTCGTATCCAGTAGAGGTCGTGTGCGACCTTGTAGAAGTATGCATCGCTGGAGCGGGTGATTGCCGAGGAGAGGTCGACGATTCCCAGCGGCGCCTTGTCCGCGTTGTAGAACGTGCAACGCCCGGTGCAGCCATATTTGTCTGGGATTTGGAAGTAGCCGATGTCGTAATACGCAGCTCGGGGTGAGATCAGTCTGGCTTCGAGTCCCGCTAGCGCGGTAATGAGTTTGAACACTGATCCTGGGGAGTAAAGCCCTTGAACGGCCCGGTTGTTCAGGGCGCCGGGTGCGTAGGGGTTTTCAAACACTGATTGATATTCGAGGGTTGTGATTCCGGCGACAAGCCAATTGGGGTCGTATGTGGGGTGCGATGCCATGGCTAAGACATCACCGTTACGGAGGTCCATGACTACGGCCGCGCCACCAATAGCAGGATAAAAGAAGCCGCTGTCGTCGCTGACGGTTTTGCGCGCAGCTATCAGACCT
>JASMKJ010000393.1 GCA_030749275.1 Acidimicrobiales bacterium | reverse complement strand
TTGAATCATCCACGGGTCGGCGATTTGGATCTCAGGCGATTCATCACGGCGAGCAATCCGGATATCAGGTCACGCCGATCAGTCAGGACAAAGCGGCCCCAGGCTACCAGCGGCCTGGAAATCTTGAAAACCCTACGGTTGCAACGCTGCTGCGCAAAGTGATGGAGATGGAGGGAACCGAAGCGGCGGTGGCTGGACCGTGCGGCATGAGCATTATTTCGCAGACCTACATGGCGTTGCTCAAGCCCGGCGATCGCGTGGTGGCGCACCGCTGTAACTATGACTGGGTCATGACGCTGTTCCACGATTACCTGCCGTCCTGGGGCGTCGAGGTCGAATTCGTTGATATGACCTCCCCTGAGAAACTGGCGAGATCGCTCAAAGCCAAACCCGCGAAACTCGTGCACTGGGAACCCTACGTAAACCCGACGATGGAGGTGCTGGATACGCCTGCGCTCATCAGCACCGCCAAAGAGTCGGGCGCGACTGTGGTCGTCGACAACACGTGGTTGACGCCGTATCTGCTTCAGCCGCGGCGGATTGGTGCCGACCTGGTGATTCACAGCGTGACGAAGTACATGGGCGGCCACGGCAACGCTATGGGTGGAGTTGCTTCCGGCAGCAAAGACCTCGTGGGGAGAATCGAGCGAGCACAAAACTGGTTTGGCGGTCTCTTCAGACCAATGGACGCCTTCCTCGTGACGCAGGGCGTGAAGACACTTCCGTTGCGGATGCGCCAGCACTGCCGTTCGGCCCAGCTGGTTGCAGAATTCCTTCAGTCGCATCCGGCGGTGGCTCAGGTTCGTTATGGCGGCTTGCCTGAGTAGAATCCACAAGCGGATACGGGGACTCTGAAGGGTTTCGGGGGCATGCTCGGTGTCGAATGGAAGACGGATGCCGTCCATCAAGGCCTGGGTAGGCACGTCCGGCTAATTCTCAATGCCACCAGTCTGGGAGACCCTGTCACACGGATCGTTGCGCGGCACGAAGAAAAGTCGCGTGGCATTCCTCGGCGATTTACGCGCGTGTCAATCGGCCTGGAAGAGCCGGAGGATTTGATTGCCGACTTCAAACAAGCGATCGAGAAATGCGGATAGACAAGTTAAGATCTGACGCCGTTCGTGGGAGCGGATCACGCGCGGAGAAGAAAAATAGAGAAAGCACCATGACGATCTTCAGGCTGATCGCAGCGGCTCTCCTTGTGGCAGTCCTCGGAGCCGGATCGCCGGCGCAGGATGATTCGCGGGAGAAGGGTTCATTCAACCCGAAAGACTTGGACAACCTCGAGATGTTTCTTGAGTCCGTCAAAGGTCTGGCTGTCGCAACCAATACGTCACAACAGGCCTATGACAGGACCGGTGAGAACACGGTCCTCGAAGAAGTCTGGTCAGACAACAGTCGTTTTCCAAACGGCACTGTCCGATGGTGGCTGGATCAGTCGCCGTACACCAACGACAAGAAGATCAGACCCAGCCGCGTATTCAAGACTGGCCGGGACATCGGTCAGGACGACCATGACCGCCCCGGATACATCCCCGATGGCTGCAACGGGAAGCCCTGCGTGCGAGGCGGACTGATCGGCACAGGCAAGGGCGAAAAGCACAACAAGCAACCCTGCTATTTCGAACTGCAGCTTGAGAGTCGCGATTTCAAAATCGAAGGCCCATTCGGACTCTTTCTTCTCGTTCGTCCGATTCAGCAGGAGAACGATGCCGCCATCATGGGCAAGTTTCACTGGTCCGTTCTCATTCAGAGTGCCCAGAAGAATCGTCTGGAGTGGAAAAACCTGAGACAGCGAATTCCCGTCTCGCGTGACGAAGCGCTGAAGACCGATCAGTGGCAGCTTCTGGAACTTCACCGCGACGCCGAAAGCAACCTGCGCTGCGTGATCAACGGAGAGGACGTGACCGTCGGAACACCAAAGGACGAGCTTCCCTTCGTGTTCATGTTCCTCTTCAACAACAACAAGGGGCAGGGATTCGCGAGACAGGATCCCTTCGCAGGAGACATTGCAGCTCTGGTCGTTTACCGGGACGAAGTTACGGAGAAAGAGCGAGTGAAGGTGCGAGACTACTCCAACTCCGTCTACCGTTTGAAAAGTCAGTGACAAGTTCTTAGTCCAGACCCCGACGCAGGAATTGATGTCGCGCAGATTCGCGATCAGACAACCGAGGAAGACACTTGTGATGAAGAAGCATCAAGCGATTCGAGTACACCACCTCCTGAGTGCGATGTGCCTGTTAACAACCGCTGTATCCACCACCCGCGGTCAAGAACCCGCCGCGGCAGGCAAGCCAATTAAGGTCTTCATTCTTTCCGGCCAGTCCAACATGGTGGGAGCAGGAAGGGTGGACGGTGGCAGCAGGCGTTGGGGGTCACAGTTTCTCGACCCGGTCGTTTCGGTTTACGAGGGTACGTATGACTCGAAGGCTGACTACGATGCGATGAAGCCTGCGAATACCCTAAAGCTCGAAACATTCGGGGGCGTGCGTCCGACGCCTTACCCGGGTGGCGGTGTGCATGTGACGCGAGGATTCGTTCAGGTGAAAGAGACGGGACTGTACGAGTTCCGTCCCGGCTATGGCGGCTCGACGAACAACATCATGGAAGTCGACGGAAAGGAAGTACACCGCAAAGAAGTTGGTGAAGACCCGGTACGCGCCGTGATCAAGCTCGAAGCCGGAAAGAAGGTGCCGTTCAAAATCACTTATCTCACGAAGGATGCGAATGGGCTCGGTTGGATCGTCAGGATGGATGTGCCCGGCGCACTTTCAACGCTGGTCAAACACCAGGGCATGTACCCATATCTGATGAACGATCGCGGACAGTGGGTGGCGCGAGATGACGTATGGTACAAAGGCGTCATCGCTGCTGCTGGCAGCAGGTGGTTGGGCGTTAGCGGCGGTCGTATCGGTCCCGAGTTAGGGTTCGGACACGTCATTGGCGATCACTACGACGAGCCGGTACTGATCCTTAAGACCTCGCAAGGGAATCGCTCGCTTTCGTGGGATTTCCTTCCACCGGGTAGCAAGCGATTCGAGCACGCAGGCAAGATCTGTGCGGGCTACAAGGAATCCCCACTCTCCTGGGAAAAAGGCACCGATCCGAAGCCGATCAACTGGTACGCCGGCAAACAATATGACGACTGCTTTGGTGCCGCCCGCGAGGTGTTGGACAATTTCGACAAGCAGTTTCCTCATTGGAAGGGACGAGGCTACAAAATCGAGGGCTTTGCCTGGTGGCAGGGTGACAAGGATCGCTACAACGAAGGACACGCGATTCAGTACGAGAAGAATCTCGTGCATCTCATTAAGACCTTGCGCCAGGAATTCAAAGCACCGGATGCGAAGTTCGTTGTCGCAACCCTTGGACAAACGGCAAAGGATAGCGCCAGAGGTAACGAGAAGCTGATCTTGGAAGCGCAGCTCGCCGTCGATGGCAATACGGGAAGGTACCCCGAGTTCAGAGCAAACGTGGCGACCGTCTACACTCACCCGCTCAATCAGGGCGGTGCCTCGAACAGCCACTACAACGGCAACGCACAGACCTACATGGATGTCGGCCTTGCTATGGGAAAAGCGATGATCGGACTCATCAATCCCTAGCCCGGATATTTCACGTAGGGTTTCCAGTCGTCTACTTTTTCAATTCGTCCAGTTGCAGCTTGCCGTCACCATTGGAATCGATCTTCTTGAACCGCCTGGTCAGGGCGGGAACATTGCGACCCTTCGGATTGCCGATGTATTCCTCCAGCGTGATTGCGCCGTCTCCATCCCGGTCCCGATTCTTGAAGAACTGATCTGGCGACCGGCGTTTCGGTGCCGGGGTGGTAGCAGTCTTCTGGGGTTTGGCTTTCTCTTTGTTCAGAACCGCGGAACTTCCACCACCGGGATACTCCGAGTTGATGTTCGAGAGATGGTCGATCAGCTCCTTCTTGAGCGAGGCGTAAACCTCTGGGAGCTTGGTTCGCAGATCATTCTTTTCGGCGACGTCTTTGCTGAGGTCGAACAGTTCCAGATCGGTTTGCTTCACCTCGGCAGTAAGGGCTTTCCAATCCGGGGAATAGTCCCTCCCGACTTGGGCCCAAAGTTTGTAGTCACCCTTTCGCAATCCGATGTTGCCCCACAGCTCAAAGATCATGGTCCGCTCAGGGAGGGTTTTCTTCCCGGTCGAAAGCATGTGTGGCATTAGAGACATCCCGCGAACCGGATTCTTGCCATTCATCTTTGGGACCGTGATGCCTGCCGCGTCCAACAAGGTGGCGAAGATGTCACAATGCATCACCTGGTCATCCGAGGTCATGCCCTCGGGC
>JASMKJ010000392.1 GCA_030749275.1 Acidimicrobiales bacterium | reverse complement strand
TGAATGAAAAGGGGACTCAGTTCGCCATCGGTCAAAGGAACGTCGTCAACTGGCTGCCATCTGGCAGGGTCCCCATCTTGGGGTTCGACCTTGACAACGCTAGCCCCAAGGCTTGCTAGAAGCCTGCCGGCGTACGGGCCGGACACCCCTGTCGCGGTTTCGATGACGCGCAGACCGTGGAGAGGAGGTTTGGCCATGGTTACAGCATGTCGCGGTCAAGCACCGTGCGCTCAGCAACTACGAGTTTTCTGCAGCGTTGTTCTTTCCCTGACTGGCTGTAACCCTTAGAGCATCAGCTGCCTTTTCGTTGGACATGATTTTGTCAAGGATTGCTTCACCAGCACGGTTAAATGCGGCGCGTTCGTTGGAGACGAACTCCTGAGACTCTCGTAGTTTTTTTGTGTAGCCATTGATTTCCGGAATGACGTAACGAGCTACGAGATCCCAACTGTTCGCAGTGTCGCGAGGATTCGCCCAGTCATGAACAAACCCAATTGCTGTTCCAAAACCACCAGTGAGTTCGTCCATATCGCGGATGAAGTCAACTAAATCGTCAGGTGTGCCAACCACAGCCGATTGGACAACTCCTTTGGCCGCGCCGCCGCAAACTGCTTCCAAGGCCTCGTCAGGGTCGTTGTAGGCGATGGTGCCAGGCCTTTGGAGCGTCCCAACGATGTATTCGTTATGCCAGCGTTGAAGACCTTCGCGAGCTTGGCTTTTGGCCAGGTCCCTACTTTCGGCGAGATGCCAATTAAGCAGGACTCGCCAATCAGAACGATCAACCGTGGATCCGAACTCAACAGCGGCGTCTTCAGCGAAACCCCACTGCGTTTCGAGGGCGGTGATACCTTCCGCAGCCATAGAACCAATCGACAAAACTCCGATGCCGTACTTCCCGGCCAAAGTCATTCCCGATGGCGACACCATTGAAGCAGTCGCTGCCGGAATCTGTTCTTGCACCGGAAGTAACTGGAGTTGGGCATCTTTCATAGTGAACCAGTCGGTTTCATAAGAGAATCGGGGTTCTCCGCGAAGGAGACGCAAGATAACTCCAAGAGCTTCGTCTTGGCGATCGCGTAGGAGCATCGGATCGATGTCAAAAGTATGAGCATCTGAGGGCAACGCCCCTGGCCCGGTCCCGAAAATCACGCGGCCAGCAGTCATGTGGTCTAGTTGCACGATTCGTTGGGCCACATTGAAAGGATGATGGTATGGCAATGAGATAACACCAGTGCCGAGTTTGATTCGCGAGGTGCGCTCACCCGCAGCCGCTAGAAACATCTCGGGACTTGCAATCATTTCCCAACCAGAGCTGTGATGCTCTCCACACCAAAACTCCTCAAAGCCGAGACGTTCTAGCTGGACCACGAGGTCAAGATCTCGCCGAAATTGAAGCATTGGATTTTCGCCGACGGGGTGGTGTGGCGCCAGAAACGCTCCGAATTTCATTATGAGAACCGCCTAGTTTGCTGGAGATCGTCGGCTGAGTGAACTACAGCTTCTGCCTGACCTAAATGTTGTAGCAGACCGCGCAACTCGGCGTGAAGGCAGAAGGTCAACGAATCCACCCTCTCATTCACCCCTGGGGTGACGAGTCTTCGTCTCCCCAAGTGTGCGGTGGGCCAAATCGAGTTTCGTTCCACACATTTAAAGCGGTAGAGAGCGCAAACCCGATGAACATGCCGAACCCGGTGAAAATCACGGGGATGCTCCTGATGAGGATGCCAAGCCACGAAATCGCAACTCCAACTGCTATGAACCACGCCGGTTCGATGGGTCGGCTTCGCATCATGCTCCCTAGTGATTAAAGGTATGAGTTTAACGAAGAGCACCGTCCGCTTCCATGGCAGCGACTGGGGCTGATAGACCTGCTCTAGGTTTTAGCAAGGTGTCGATATCGCCGACACCGCGACAAAAAGTAGTCAACCCAAGGAGGAAGTTCAGTGGCTCATCTGCAATCTTCGATCGGAACGATGTTTAACACAGACCGAATGTCAGGGGTCTCACTGAAACACTTCGCACAACGAATCGAAGCATTTGGTGTCAAGACGCTGTGGCTACCTGAGTTGTTCGGTCGGGAACCATTTGCCACTGCGGCCCACGTTTTGGCGGCGACGACAGAGCTGCAAGTAGCAACAGGAATAGCAAATGTTTATGCACGAGACGCAACCGCGGCTGCAGCCGGGGCTCGCACCTTGGCCGAGCTTTCCTCTGGCAGGTTCATCTT
>JASMKJ010000391.1 GCA_030749275.1 Acidimicrobiales bacterium | reverse complement strand
TCATCTGCCCCGTCTGCGAAGCGAGCCCATCGGGCGTGCTGATACATGTGGGCTAACGGAGTGTCTGTCGAGTATCCCAGAGCTCCATGAACTTGAATCGATCGGTCAATTACCCGGCCGAGCATGTTCGCAACAAAGTGCTTCGCCATCGACACCTCTGCTTTGAAGTCCTCTTTCCGATCAATCTTGTACGCAGCGTGCAGGACCATGAGTTTCGCTTGATAGAGCTCCATAGTGCTGTCAGCGATCATCCATTGAATGCCCTGCTTCTCGGCCAATAGGGACCCGTGAGCGAAGCGGTTAAGTGATCGGTCAACCATCATGTCTAGCGCTGTTTCGGCTTGAGCGATCCATCGCATGCAATGAGCGAGACGTGCTGGACCCAGCCGGTATTGGCCAAGTAAATGCCCCTGGCCTCGACCACCCAACATCTGGTCTCTGTGAAGCCGCATATCTTCAATGAGGATTTCGCTGTGACCGGTGCCGCCGTGCATGGTTTCAACCTCGCGAACCTCAGTCCACCCGTCATGAGGTAAATCAACAATGAAAGCTGAATTACCGGCCTGAGGGATGTCAGGATTTTCCTCAGTCCTCACTATCAGAATCGCGAAATTTGCTCTGTGAGCGTTGGAGATAAACCACTTATGTCCACTGATTACCCATTCGTCGCCGTCTTCATACCCACTTGTTTGAATCAGGGTTGGGTCCGAACCCGCGACTTCCGGTTCGGTCATGGCGAAACAAGAGGTTGCTCGCCCTTCGCAAAGAGGTTTGAGGTACTTCTCTAGCTGTTCTTCAGTTCCCCAGTGCAGCAGGGTATGCATATTGCCCTCGTCTGGTGCCTGACAGTTCAGAACCCAAGGTCCGTAGTGCGACTTGGCGGCTTCGGCTTGAACCATCGCCAGTTCGACGTGTCCTAACCCCATCCCACCCCAGTCCTTGGGCATGTGGGGAAGCCACAGGCCTTCAGAGAAAGCTTTCTTGCGCATAGCTACAAGCAGCGACACGTATTGACTTCGATCGCTTTGGTCAAGCTTGTCGCGCTCAATGACCTCTTCTACCGGTTTCACCTCCTCGTCGATGAAGCTTCTGATCTTGAGTCGAATTTCTTCGAGCTCAGGCGAGAGACTGAAGTCGATACTCATTGCTACTCCTAGCTTGGGCTCGTCGCGGTGTAGCGACGCAGTGGTGGTGCCCCAAGAAAACTGAATGCTAATCGCCGAGTGATTCGTGGAGCTAACGCGCGCTCGAAGTGAACCTAAATGGCTGTCTAGTCGGAAGCTTTCAGCGGTATTTCTCTGTCCGGCTCCTCGGACATCGGAAAGTCGGCGCTGTTCATCACGGAACCACGGTCAACGACTGCGATGCGTCGCCTTGGGCGGGCCTCTGGTTGTTCAATGAGGTGTGGCGGAGTCAGCGTTCGTGCCTGCTTGGTGAACGAATCGCGACCGCTTTCGACCCGTGCCGCATCGCCCACTTGGGGAGTTGGATTAGGTGGTTTGCCTGAAGCGAACAAAAATGCGACCGCTGCCACCGCGAATACCGTGAGAACCACAAAAGCGACCCGATAACTGGATAGGTCTCGAATTAAGCCGACCAAGAAAGGACCACTGCCGACTCCGAAAATCATGAGCAGTTGACCCATGCCGTATATACGTGAGTAGTCCCTCACCCCGAAAGCATCCGCGAGTAGCAGTGGGTGGAACATAAGTAAGTTCCCCATCGAGGCGCCCAGTATCACCGATCCAATCACAATCGCTAACCTTGTTTCGCCGAAAGCCAGCACAGCTATGCCTATTGACTGAACGCCCATCAACCAAGCGGTTAATCGAGTCACCGAAATCTTCGTCGCGGCGAAACCACCCAAAATCCTTGCCACGACGCTCGTGCCACTCAAGACCATGAGGGCCATGCGGGCCGTGTCGATGTCAATACGGTCCTTGGTCATCTTGAAGGTGTGCTGGATAGCACCAACCTGAGCAGCCATGACAATGATGAACGTGACGGAAATGAGAACGAAATAGCGTGATGTGACTGCTTCTTTGAAGTCGACACCTGACGGTTGCGCTGGTGGTGACCCAGGAGCTGCCGGCGGGTCTCCATCGGGTCGAAGACCGAGCGGTTCGGGTGCTGGATGAATCAAGAACCAGACAGCGGGCAACATCCCGATGAGGAACGCGATTGCCATACGGGGTGCCCAATAGATCAAAGAATCAGCGTCGATGATGGTGGCGATGACGGGACTTATCGCTATGCCCCCAAGGGACAAGCCAGACGACGCGATGGAGAGGGCGATGGATCGCTTCCGAACGAACCAGCGAGTCACAATGGTGGAACTGGGAACCAGGCTGGTTAAGGCGAAACCGCTTCCGAAGATCACCATCACGAGGACCATCTGAACTTCGTTTCGGACCTGTCCCATCAAAGCGAGGCCGATGGCGCCAGCGAGCGAACCGACGGTCATAACCAGCCGCGCATCAAATTTCGAAAGAAGCCCACCCGCGTAATAGCCGGCTATACCGGAGGTTGCAAAGAACACTCCTGTTCCGGCTCCTGCGATGCTGACGCTAAACCCTTGTTCCACTACAAGCGCGTCAAGGAATACTCCCTGGGCATAAAACCCGAGACCCGACGTGACTGTCATGGTCACAAAGAGGCCAGCTAAGACGAACCAACCGCGGAAGATCCCAGAGGGATTGCTCTCTTGCACCTCCGCCACGATGCCAGTTTCGTGACTCAAATGCTCAGTTCTCGTCGTATTTCTCCACGGGGAACGATTATTGGGTTGTAACCGCGGTAGAACAAGACAGTCTTTTTGTGGTGATGCACGATCTTCATACGGGGATCGACCTTCAAGACCTAGAGTCGAGGTATGGCAACGATGCGTGCGACGAGAATGATTGATGTAGGTCAGATGATCTGCGAAGAAATTGCAGTACCCGCTATCGCCGACGGTCAGGTGTTGATCGAAAGCGAAATGGCGTCAATCTGTGGGAGCGACCTCCATGTCGTGATGATGGGAGCCGGGCTCAACCACTCGTTTCCCTGTCCGCATGGCTACCCCGGACACGAAGGCATTGGTCGCATCGTTGAGTCCAAAGTCCCCGGACTCGAAGAAGGACAACACGTCTTGACCTTCCCGAATCCTGTAGTCGGGGAGTGCTTCAATGAGTTTCAACGTGTCGGAGGCAGCTACTGCGTTCCCCTACCCGAATGTGACCTACCTAGGTCTCACCTCCTAATGGCGCAGCAACTTGGGACAGTCATCTACGCGATGCGTCAACACCCCAGAGACGTCACCGGCGAAACAGTTGCCGTGATGGGTCAAGGCTCAGCGGGACTGTTTTGGACTTACCTCCTGAAGCGAGCTGGGGCGGCTCAAGTAGTGGTCTCGGATCTGTCCGACACTCGCCTAGCGGTCGCGGCCGCATACGGCGCAGACGTATGCGTTCATGCCCGAGAAGACGATATGCATTCCGCGGTGGGTGACCTGACCGGCGGGAACGGTGTCGACTACCTAGTGGAGGCTGTTGGCCGATCGGAAACCTTTAGGGAATCAGTTGACCATGTGCGGATGGACGGCGAAATAATGTGGTTCGGCTTGCCAAGCGTTGACGCTGATATCGACATGCGTT
Organism: Acidimicrobiales bacterium; assembly: GCA_030749275.1. Classification (GTDB taxonomy): domain Bacteria; phylum Actinomycetota; class Acidimicrobiia; order Acidimicrobiales; family Poriferisodalaceae; genus UBA6944. The sequence continues at coordinate 4,974 of JASMKJ010000391.1, read as the reverse complement.
TCTATAAGTTTTTCCGAAAACGCCTCCAAGCGGCTAGCACCTACGGTGCGCAAGATGAACCGGATGCCTCTTCATTTCGTGAGGCACTTGATCTGATCGCAACCGGGGCCATCGATGTTGGCCCGTTGTTGAGTCACATCTTTCCGGTGGAAAAAATTGATGAAGCAATGCATTTGGCTCACGAGCCTCATGATGCTCAAGCTCTCAAGGTTTCGATCGAGTTCACATGAACTTGGGCTTTGAATTCAAGCTGAAACGAATCAACATGGTCGTTTGGGGAGCACAGCCAGGAGGCAAGACATGCGAATAATTGTCACGGGTGGGGGAGGCTTCCTAGGCCGGTTACTGATAGAGGGGCTACAAGAAGAAGGAGAGGACGACATTGTTGCGATTGATGTCGTCGAGACGACCATTCCCGGTTGTCAAGTTGTTCAGGGCGATCTCGCACACGACCAGATCTTGCCGGACTTACTGAAGGATGGACCCTGCACTATCTTCCACTTAGCCTCAGTCGTCAGCGCTGGCGCAGAGGCTGATTGGGAGCACGCCATCGATCAAAACCTTGGCGGGATGCTCCAACTACTCGAAGCCTGTCGGCACTCAGCGCACGTGCACAAAGTTGTTTTCGCCAGCACTTTGGCGGTCTTCGGTGGGGCGACCGCTGGCGGAGAGGTTGGCGATTTCATCAAACAGACACCTTCGGGTACCTATGGAACGACCAAGGCCGTCGGAGAGCTCTTAATCAATGACGCCACTCGGAAAGGGCATATTGATGGACGATCAGCCAGGCTGCCTACTGTGATAGTTCGACCCGGAGCCCCCAACGCAGCAGCTTCCGGTTTCGCTTCAGGCATGTTTCGTGAGCCTTTAGCCGGAGTACAGAGTGTTGTACCGGTGTCTGAAGAAACAATCATGGTGTTGGGCTCGGCACAAAATACGGCCACTTGTATCCGTTTAGTGGCAGAAATCGATAGCGACCGGTTAGGGCATGACAGAGCAGTTGGGGTTCCGGGGCTAAGCGCCACCGTGTCCGAGATGCTTGAAGTGTTGGAGAAAGTCGGTGGGCCAGAAGCTCGATCGCTCGTCAAACTCGACTATGACGCGGCAACGGATGAGTTGGTCCAAAGTTGGCCAGCGACCCTCGATGACGCGAGAGGCCGCGAGCTAGGGCTCCCCGCTGATCCCAATCTTGAGTCAATGGTCCTGGCCTATATGAAAATGGTCAACCAGTAACTGAACCCAAAGCTGCTGTGATGATGTCGCAGCCTTCGTTCATCTCGCCCTCGGAAACGTTGAGCATGGGAGTCAGTCGGATGACGTTCCCATATAGACCACCTTTGCCGACCAACAAGCCCTCATCCTTGCAGACCTCGATCAGCCTGCTAGCGGCAGCAGCATTAGGTTCGAGACTCCCGGGCTGTACACATTCGATCGCTTGCATAAGTCCTTTGCCCCGAAGCTCACCAACCCAGTCTGTCGCCTGACAGGCGCCAGCGAGCAGATCAGTCATCTGGTTTCCGCGCACGGCGGCGTTTGACTGAAGATCATGATCTTTGACGTACTTGAGGGTTGCTCGACCCGCCGCCACTGAAAGTGGATTGCCGCCGAATGTAGTGAACAAAGTGCGGTCAATACCGTTCATGATTTCGGCCCTTGCCACGCACCCCGCGAGAGTGATGCCGTTACCCACGCCTTTAGCGAATGTCAAAATATCCGGGGTGATGCCGTGCGCTTCGTAGCCCCAAAAATGATCACCTGTTCGCCCCCAACCAGTCTGTACTTCATCGCTGATGAAAAGAATTTCGTTTGCTGCAAGAACCTTGTGCATTGCTCCAAAGAAGCCGTCAGGTGGTGTAGCAAAGCCGCCGACTCCCTGAATCGGTTCCGCAATCAGTGCGGCAAACCCCCCGGCGTCCGTCATGTCGAGGAGTTGCACCAGATCAGAGACGCACGCTTGAGTGAACGACTCGTCATCGAGTTCCCTGAAGGGACTTCTCAGACGATATGGGCCCTGCACAAAATGAACATCCAGTCCGCTGTAGCTGCTTGTCAACCAACTGCGATGAGAGGTAACTGCCTGCGCGGTAAGGGAACGGCCGTGGTAGCTATTCCGCATCGCCAACACCTGATTCGAGCGGCGGTAGTTGGTGGCGAGTAGCAGCGCCGTGTCGTTGGCTTCCGAACCCGACGTCGTGAATAGCACCCTCGCGTCTGGGATTCCTGAGATTGCTGCAACTTCTTCAGCGAACGACACGACCTGCTCATTGAGATACAGGGTGGAGGTGTGCATTACCTTGGCAGCTTGATCTTGCACAGCTGATACGACCTCCGGGACGGAATGGCCAATCATTGTGGTCAAAATACCGCCAAAAAAATCTAGGTACCTTTTGCCTTCCAGATCCCAAACGTAACCGCCTTTGCCATGGTCAATGGAAATAGGTGATTCGTAGAGTGGATTAACAAAGGACGGCATTACGGCGCGGTAACGCTCTAATAGTTCTTGGGTGTTTGCCATGTTCCTGGTTGTTCGTTTAATTCTGAAAATTGGACGGTCTTCTAGGTGGTCACCGTAGTTGAAGAACGTTAGAGATTTACTGTGGCGGTTGTGCAACCGACCGCGAAGATCGGGATCGGTTCGTAAAAGTGAACTGTTGCGCCTTTGCCTTCAGTGGCTCCAGAAATTGCCAAGAAAGTCCGAATTTCAAATGCACCTTGACCTGCTTGAAGGTAGGACTGACTGTCGCTGTAGGACAACATTGCCTCTTTGTCACAACGTGACCACTCATCGAGGAATTTACGGTCCCATTCTTCGTTGATTTTCCCGCTATCAGGTGTCGCGGGCCAGTGGCTAATCCCACCGGTGCCGATCAGAGCTATCCGTTCAGGGACGGCTTCTGCGGCTTCTCTTAGCGCTTGGCCGAACGTCCAAGCTCTGTGGAGTGGCGCTAGTGGTGGACCTTGACAGTTGATGTTGGCCGGCACGATCGGGAGGTCATAGTTCGGAGTGAGGAAATGCAACGGCACCATGATGCCGTGATCGAATTTCCATTCTTCGGCGTAAGTTACGTCGCTCCTTTCCATCACTTTGCTGATCAATCGTTCCGAGAGTGACCGGTCACCGGGAATTCGTGTGCGTTCGATGCCCAACCATTCTGGATTTTCGATGGGTCCTTCGTAGTAGTCGGCCATCCCCATCGCGAAGCTGGGCATGTTGTTCATGAAAAAGTTCGCGAAGTGTTCGGCAGCGATCACGATGAGAGCATCAGGCTTGCTTGCTTCAAGTTGAAGACGCATGTTCCCAAAAGCGTCGTACAGACGATCCTTTGCCGCTGGGTCGGCTTGGTCCGCTCGCCCAACTATCCCGGGTGCGTGGCTGCAAACTCCGGCAAATACCAAAGACATTTTCTATCGTTCCCCGGTTGCGTTACTTGTTTGACCGAGTCGAGTCGTGTGTGCCTCAACCCCTTCATATCCAGTGACCGCATAGACGCCTTCTCTAACTGGGCCGTGAGCCTCTATCCCGTCTCGCATTTGCTGCAAGTAGTCCTGCCATTCGATTGAGTGAAAGGCAGCGAAGTGCATGAGGATTTGTCCGTTAACGCCCAGATGAAATAACAACCCTATGTCGGGCTCGACTAGCGCTCGCTGTTCCTCTTCGGAGAGGTCGAAGCCCGAAAGAGTGCTGTGTCGATCAGCCGTGTAACGGGATTGAAACTCCGCGTCGCGGTTCAGTTCGAACAGAAACTTTTGGACGTAGTACAGGCTCACCATTACAGATTCTAGGGTGAAGGAGTCAATTCGATACCGGAGGCTCCTTGTGGGAATGCTCAATACGTTGCGATCAGTTGTTCGTTTTCGGGCAATTGAACGCGATCGAACCCTCCGATCCTTGGCAAAGGTAGCTGACGTCGGTGACTTGAGGACCCTCGCTAAGAAACGATTGCCAGCGGGTTGTTTCGATTACATCGACGGGGCGGCACAAGACGAAGTAACCGCTGCAGCAAATGTTTCGGCGTACACAAAGTATTTCTTTCGACCTCGCGTCCTGCGAGATGTGTCCTCGATCGACACAAGTACCGAACTACTCGGCGGCAAAATACCGTTTCCGTTGATGATCGCGCCGACCGGATTTGATCGGATCGCTCATAGCGAAGGTGAGCTAGCAGTGGCCCGTGCCGCGGAACGGGCTGAGATTCCGTATTCGCTGTCAACTATGGGTACACGTTCGATTGAAGAAGTTGCGGACGTCAACAGCGGTAGAAAGTGGTTCCAGGTGTATGTCTGGCGAGACAAGCCCCTGCTGAAAGAGATGCTCGCCCGCGCGGCAGCCGCCCATTACGAGGGCATCATGATCACCGTAGATACAGCTGTTCTTGGTCGACGGGAACGTGACGTTCGGCGAGGCTTCAGCTTGCCGCCGAAAGTCGGGTTGGACACCGTGTTTGACGGTATGCGTCATCCCAGGTGGACATGGGATTTCCTTCGGTCGGATCCGATCCAGTTCGCGAACGTCAAGGGCAGTTCGTCAGTCGGAGATGGTTCCACTCCCGTAACGCTCTCTGAGTACATCAATAGCCAATTTGATCCGACGTTGTCGTGGCGTGACATTGAGTGGTTCCGAGAAAATTGGCCGGGCATGGTCATGATCAAAGGTGTGCAGACGACAGAAGATGCGGAAATAGCGGCAGGGATGGAACTGGACGGGGTCATTCTTTCCAATCACGGCGGTCGGCAACTTGACTATGCGCCTGCACCCATCGATCTTGTCGCGCCGGTCGCTGATGTCGTTGCTGGACGTACGGCGGTGATCTGTGATGGGGGAGTCCGGCGTGGTAGCGACATCGTGAAAGCAATTGCGTTGGGTGCTGATGCCTGCATGATCGGACGTGCTTACTTTTATGCTCTTGGGGCAGGAGGGGAACGCGGCGTTGATTGGGTGTTGGAATTCTTACGTGCGGGTGTGGAGCATACGAT
>JASMKJ010000390.1 GCA_030749275.1 Acidimicrobiales bacterium | reverse complement strand
GATCCGCTGTTTTCGATGCATTCGATTGCAGTTCAAGGCCACAGCGCTACGAGGGGTGAATGGGCCCAGGAGAGGTCAGGTCGCCAATTCAGTATCGTCGTTCCCTCGGGGACCTACCAAGGACCTGACGGGTGGGTCGTGTTGCAGGTCCTAGAGCCGCAGTGGGAACGTCTGTGCGAGGCGATGGGTCAGAAGGCATTAGCTACAGACATCCGGTTCGGGAGCCCCGAGGCACGTGTTGAGAATGCCCAGGAGCTACTTCATTTAGTCGAAGTGTGGATGCAGGAATTCGACTCCAATGCTGAACTCCTCTCGTACCTTGAAGGCTGGAGAATTCCGGCCGCGCCGGTTCTCAGTCCACAAGAGGCCATGGTGCATCCCCATTTCACTGAACGAGGTATGGTCCGAACCGTCCAAGATCCGCACTTCGGAGAAATAACGGTCACCGGGTTGCCAGCCCTGTTCAGCGCTAACGAGACTCCGGATCGAGAACCCCCCGCACCGACGCTGGGGGAACACACCCGGGAAGTACTCGAAGAGTTACTTGACTTGTCCCAAGATCAGATCGAACGCCTCCGAGAAGAGGGCGTTGTGGTGTCGCGAACGTGACAAAGTGACACCCAAGCCCTAATGAGTAATGATTGTTTGACGACGAAATTCTCGTCGGTTCACGACCCCAATGGAGAGATAGCTATGGCGATCGAGTCGGTCAAGAAAATGGTCGAGGCGGCGAAAGCCGAGATAGACAACATTTCACCTGCAGAAGCCTCTCGCCGAGCTGCCGAACAGGGCGCTCTGATAGTTGACATTCGCGATGTACGAGAGATGCAGCGTGATGGTGCAATCCCGGGTGCCATGCACGCTCCAAGAGGAATGCTTGAGTTTTGGGTATCTCCAGACTCTCCATACACGAAAGAAGTGTTCGGTGAGGATAGGGAGTTCATTTTGTGTTGCGCTGGCGGCATGAGGTCTGCATTATCTGCGAAGACCCTAAAGGACATGGGAATGGAGCGGATCAGTCACATCGAAACTGGGTTCGGCGGCTGGGAGGCTGACGAAATGCCCGTTGAGAGCTACGAAGATTGGAAAGCTAACCGGACCAAGTGACCCGTGAACTGCTTCACCAGATCTTCAAACTTCATCAAATGCCCGTGAGCGATCTCGACCCTGAGCCAAAACTGATTACTAGCTACTGCGAACCCTGGTCTCTACGTGCGGGCGACAGCATTGAATGGTTCGGTTCAAGTCTTTTGCCAACGCAAGGCTTCCTTGACGTCGTGAAGCTGGACTGCGGCGACCCGACTCGCAGTGGACCAGGATTCGCTGAACAGCTGTGCGAACTTATTCAACCAACACTCATCGACTTGGTTGAGCAACCACTGGTACCGGGTTCGTATGCAGAAGCCCAGATAGAAGATT
>JASMKJ010000389.1 GCA_030749275.1 Acidimicrobiales bacterium | reverse complement strand
CTGCGTCTGCGTTACGCCGTTTAGGGAATGCGTTTGTACGTCACCGTTTAAACGAAGACGAACTGGCTTCCATGGAGGAGTGGGCTCACTTGACCGCCGAGGCGTTAGAACGTTCCCAACCCGTCCCCCGACCGTCTGACTATTTCGAACGACGCTATACAGACCCTCGCCCGTCAGACGGATCTGAAGTGATTGCATTCAGCGACAGAACCTTTAGCGGTCCCGCGAATCCTATGGGTGTTGAGGTAGAACTCAGACGCGATGGGGAAGGGGTAACCAGCAAGGTAATTTTCGGCGCAGCCTTTGAGAGCGCTCCTGGACGAGTCCACGGAGGGGCAGTATCGGCACTCGTGGACGACACAATGGGCTATCTCATGATCGTCCTTGGAGAAGCTGCCTATACCGCCCGTTTGGTGGTCGACTATCAGGGTGGAGTTCCAATTGACACCCCCGTGTGGTTTCGAGCTCAAGAAGCGAGCCGGGAAGGACGGAAGCTCACAGTGACTTTGACAGTGTCTCCCGATAAGGAGGGAGTGCCTGACACCGATGCGGATCCTCTTATCACTGCGGAAGGGCTATTCATCATTCCAAACGTTGTTACCTCTGACTAGGCCGTTTGTTCTACTCACCCTCACTGGGCTTGGGTATTCAAGTGTCGTGAGTGTCATATAGCCGGGAAAGCTGGATTTCAGTTATCAGTTTCTCAAACACAAGCATGCAGAGTCGATGCCGAAGGTAAGGCTTGCTGAGAGTTTGTAGGGCATGGCAAGCGTCTCGTGCCTACCAATCAGTCTTGTTTTGTAAGAGTTCCGAGAAGGGCGTTTCTTTACTAGGACCAGGCTCTTTAGGCAGACCGAGAACTCTTTCACCAACGATGTTTCGTTGAACTTCATCCGTTCCCCCGTAGATAGATGGCGCCGGTGAGAACACTGCCATTTCCTGAAGAACGCCCTCGGTCACTGCTTGTTCACCCCACAGAGCCATCTCGGGTCCGAGTATGGAACCTGCGAGTTCTCGCGTCCTACGAAGCGCTGATGTCATAAGGATTTTGGCAAGGTTACCTTCGCCACCGGTTTGCTGGTTCTTTTGGCGGGTTCGCTGACCATTCATACGCATTAATTCAAGTTCTGTGTGCAGTCGCACCAGTTCTTGTCGGATGGTGGCATCGTTCAGTTTGTCGCGCTCTTCGGCAAGTTCTCTCAAGAGTTGGAGTGTTCCTGGACCTACACCTCCGGCGGCTAGGGCGAGCCGCTTTCCGACAAAGGAACCGGCCGGCCGGTCGAGGTGGCCGGCGATGCTGCCAGGGTGAGCCGCTGCATAAGCCATTCCATGTCCACCGCCAATTCCGGCACGTTCGACTGTGAGCGTGGTGTTCGCTACACGCCAGCCGTCATTCAAGTCGCCAATGAGATCGTCCTGAGATACGCGCGCTTCATCGATAAATACTTCATTGAACAAGGAACGGCCGGTCATTTCTCGTAGCGGCCGGACTTCTACACCTTCTTGATTCATCGGGAATGCAAACCAGCTGATTCCTCGGTGTTTGGGGGCGTCTGCCTCGGTTCGAGCAATCAACATTCCGTAGTCAGCGTGTTGCCCTTCAGATGTCCAGACCTTTTGGCCAGTAATGACCCATTCGTCACCGTCGCGGGTTGCTTTTGTTTGCAACCCCGCCAAGTCGCTACCTGCGCCAGGTTCAGAGAAGAGCTGACACCAAGAGTCAGTGCCATCAAGAATCGAAGGCACATATCTCTGCACTTGGCTCTCGGTTCCATGGGCGAGAATCGTCGGTGCCGCAAGCATCATTCCCAAGCCAGCGGGCGAACCAATGGCACCACTTTCCCTCAAGGCCGCTGCAAGGACCCGGGTTTCCGATCTACCCCAACCCTTACCGAAGGGCTCAGGTAGACCAGGGTTTGAGAGACCAGCCGACGCAAGTCGTTGCCACCAATCTCTCACCGGTAAATCTGGATCCCAGTTGGTATCCAGCCACTCATCAAGTTCGGTGCGCAACTCGTTGCTCATGTGATAGCTCCCGTTGGGGGGGTCGGGTTGTGATGATTTGTGTGTCCTCTTCACGCTACCTGCGACTGAGGTTCGAGAACAGCTAACGACCGCGGTAACTTCAGATCTACCGACTACAGCAACGGGGGCACCTTTGTCTGGTTTAGCTCAAGTGACAATCGACCGTATCCACCACTACAGGGACACGGTACGTGCTTACCAAATCAAGGTTGACGGTCAGGTAGTCGGACGAGTTAAAGACGACAAGCAACACACGTTTGAAATAGCCCCTGGTGTCCACCAAGTCAGAGTGCGTCTTATGTGGCTCCAAAGTCCCGTAATTGAGTTGAACGTAGGTGGAGGTGACCACGTGCGACTTCGCACTGGCCCCAACGGCGGCATTCTGCAAGCGTGGCGGATCTATTTCGCCCCCCACACTGCCCTTTTCTTGGAGCCAGCCGACTCCTAGCTGACAAGAAGGTCTTCAAGTACCACGGCAATTCCGTCGGCATCGTGGCTGGGTGCTACTTGGTCAGCTATTGATAGTAGTTCGGGATGACTATTCTCCATGGCGAACGAATAGCCGGCCCACTGAAACATCTCTATATCGTTCAAACCATCTCCAAAGGCCCATGCTTGTCGGGGCGTTATCCCAGTCATGTTCGCTACTTCGTTCAATGCGCTGCCTTTACTTACTCCCGATTTGACTATTTCTGGTGTCTCGAGACCAGACGGTCGAACTTCGATTCCGTCGGGAAGAAGGCCTCTTATCGTTGAAGTAACTTTCCTCGGATCAGCGTCTTTGCAGTCGAGGAGCCAGGTCAACACTGGACCATCGATTGCTGACATGGCGTCAGAGACACGGATGGGTTCCATCTCGAAATCTGAGGGGAAATCATGAGCAAAGTGCTCGTCCCAAATGTGGCGGCCATCGTCCATGTCGGCAGCCAAGGCGATGTTCGGAAAGAGTGTTCGAGCTATTTCTGGGCCGATTAACGTCAATTCTTCTGGCATTGCATTCGATTTGAGCAACGAGCCATCAGATTTGAATATTGAGGCACCGTTAAGACAAACGCAGTAGTCAACAACGTCGAGTTCCTCGACGATGCTCTTGACCTGTTGCCATGGTCGGCCAGTTGACAAGACCACGACGCAACCTCGGCGCTTAATGCCTTTTATCGCCTGACAAACTCGAGTCGAGAGTGAGCCGTCAGAACGTAGGAGCGTGCCGTCTATATCGAACGCGACCAACTCTGGGAATGA
>JASMKJ010000388.1 GCA_030749275.1 Acidimicrobiales bacterium | reverse complement strand
GTTGGTCCCCAGGGCTCAGCTGGGACATCACCTAGGACCGTTCGGACTACTTTCATGCCATTGCCAGCACGGTCGCCGCGTTGGCGATCATGCACTGGTCGAGTACTTCGGTTGGGACGCCTTCGTCAATAGCCGTTGTCCAGAAGCCTTCTGCCATGACGACTAGGCCCGGCCCTCCCCTTGATTGCAGGTGGCGCTGCATGCCGAAGTCGCTTCCGAGGATGACGTGGTCGGTGAGTTCTTCTTCGGCTAGTTGCCGCAGCTTGCCGGCCCGCACGACATCGGTGGCCATCTGCACTTGCAGTCTTTCGGTGTAGTACTCGTAGCCGATGGTGTCGAACTGAGCCCACGCTCCCCGGTTGATGATCTCTCTGATCAGGTCAAGGTCGGGCTCACCGTCGTCGAGGTGTCCGATGACGATCCGGTCGGGGTCGAGGCCCTGTGAGGTGAGAACGTCGATCTGATCGAGAGCGTTAAGACCCAGGTGGGTGTGGGTAGTGACTGCCACGCCGGTCTCAACCGCGGCCATCGCTGAAGCCCGGAACACCACCGCTTCACGGTCGGTCATCGGACCGGTATAGGTGCCTTGCTCGCCGATGATCCCAGCGCGTATCCCGGTGTCACCGACCCCTTCGGTCACCTCTTTGACGAGAAGCTCAGCGATCGCGACGTCATCTAGGTCAGCGATCGCGTCCGGGTGGTGAGCGTCGTGGTAGATGCCTGTTCCCATAACGACATGCACCCCGGTCTCTTCCGAAGCACGAACCAGAGCCTCCGGGTCCCGCCCCAATCCCATTGGGGTCAGATCAACCAGGCAAAAGCCACCGGCATCGCCAAACTCCTGGAGCTCCGGCAGGCTGTCGTTGAGAGTCATGACGAGTTCGGCTTGGTCGGTGCTATCAAACGGTGGTTTGGTCGCATCGGCCTTACCGACCAAGTGAGCATGGGCATTTGTGATCCCCCAGGGCTCAGCGGGGATATCACCTAGGACGGTGCGAATTATTCCCTTCGACGACATGTCGTCTGATCCTCCTGTCTTGTCAACGATCGGTTCTAGCAATTTGCGATTGGAGTTGCCGTGTCATCTTGGTGTCGAGGGGTTAGCGGTTTTTGATTTAGTGCCGGCAGCGAGGATGTCATTGACATCCCAGTGGCCGGACGCCAGCACGCGTGGTGTTGGTGTGACGGGCAACTCGAGTACCCAGGTGGCGGGGTTGTTGAGCGCTGTTGCGAGCAATTCGGGAAACTCCTCAGGGTCGGTTATCCGTTCGGCTTGAGCGCCTACTGAGCGGGCTAGCGAGACATAGTCCGGTTCGTACGCACTTCCGTCGACACTTCGAAAGTAGGTTCCGGCGTGACGGTCAAAGTGTTTGGACTGGTAGACGGCGATAGAGGCGTAACCAGTGTTGTTAATGACAAGCCACACGATGTGGAGTCCAGCTGCAACAGCGGTTGGCAGGGCTGCTAAGCAGGCCATAACAGCGCCATCACCGACCAGGCCCACGACCGGTGTGTCCGGTCGGGCAAGCCGGACTCCAATTGGCGCGGCTACTTCCTGCCCCATCGTTCCGAATCCGCTGCCAACGATTTGTGTCCGTTCCTTCAGGAAGGGGAAATGTTGGCCGACGGCGTGACGAATTCCGACACCTGTAATCAGAACAGTGTCCTCAGGCAGGAGTTCCCGTAGCAAGGTGGCCAGATAGGCGGGTTCATACGGGAAACTGGGGTTGGTTCGGACCTCGTGAAGGTCAGCGTCCCAGCTTTCTACCTCTTGTTTGAGGTCGTCGCGCCATTGGTGCCATGTCGTGTCGTCGTCAAGGCGACTACTCAAACAGGCCGAGAGTTCTTCGAGGCAGCGACGAGCGTCACCGATCAAAGCAACATCTGTTGGATAAATCTTGTCGACCTGGTGCGGATCTATATCGATATGGATTAGGCGACTTGGTGGGATAGAGGTGAAGTGGATTGGGTTCCATGAGTTGCAATCCATTTCTGGAAATCGGGTACCAACAGCGATAAGCAGGTCAGCGTGTCTTGCTGCATGGTTTGCCGGTCTCGTTCCGACTACTCCGGTAAACCCGACAGCAAGTTGGTGATCTTCAGCGATCGCTCCCTGGCCGCTCATCGTTGTTGCTACTGGTATGCCAAAGTCATTGGCGAGGCCTGTAAGAGCACTCGAGGCTCCAGAGATAACAGAGCCGCCGCCAGCGAATAACAGGGGACGTTTGGATTGGGTTATGAGCTCTACAGCCTTGGCTACTTCTCTTGGGTCGGGGCCCGAGCGGCGGACTTTTACAGGCTGAAAGTCCTCATTGGCAGGTGGTACTTGGGCCGAGAAGAAGTCAAGCGGTACCTGGAGGACAACCGGACCAGGGCACCCGGAGAGTGCATAGTTCACGGCGCGGTGAAGTTGGGACGAGAGTTCAGAGGGTACGGTGGCGGAAATAACTCGCTTACAAAGTGGGCGAAGGATGTCGAGTTGGGCGTTGTCGATCGAATACGACAGTTCTTGTAGGGGCTCCTTGCCGACGTAGGCACTTGGCATTCCACCACCGATAACCACCATCGCTGACGAGTCGAGAAGCGCGTCGCCAAGGCCTGTTGCCAAGTTGGTTAATCCCGGGCCGACCGTGGTCGTCACGGCGGCAATCCGCCCGCTGGCTCGGAAATACGCGTCCGCCGCATGAGCCGCAACCTGTTCGTGGAAGACGGACACGTACCTAATCGTGTCGCTGTCTTGAAGGGCATCAACAAAGGCGAGGTTCCCGTGACCCACCAGCCCAAAGACGGTGTCGATACCCTCCAACTCAAGGGCCTGAACAAGTGAAGTCGCTCCGCTGATTTCCCCCGATTCGTTCATCGCCCCATCCCTTCTCCTTGGCAGGCTTGATTGTGCACAGGTATATTTCTTGGCGATATGGATCCTACTCAGCGCCTTGGCTCGCCTGGAACCCGTAGTGAGTAGTGAGCTTCATGAAGACGGCCGGGCCCAAGGGAGGTCGTTGGCCTCTAGTTATCCGTCTCCAGCTCTGGTCCGGTATCTCAACGGTGAGACGAATTACGAGGAGTGTTTTCAGGCGGTAACTGAAGAGGAACGCCTGGTTCTCCGGTCCCCAGTAAAAGTAGCGGTGGTCGGTTGCGGTCGGCACTCGCGCTCAGCCTTGCAGCCAAATCTGGCTCGACTTCCCTCTTTTGACTTAGTGGGTGTGTGTGATACGGACCAGAGCGTTGTGTCGGATTGTGCCCGTCGCTTTGGTGCCAGAGCCGAGTATCTCGATGCGGGACGAATGCTTGATGAATGCAGACCCGAAGCGGTTGTCGTGGTTGGGACGCCTCAGATGCACTATGACATCGGTCTCGAGGTCGCAGCCAGCGGGGCGAATGTATTTGTAGAGAAGCCACCCGCGCCTGATTCGGTTAGAGCGGGACAACTCGCCGAATGTGCATTGGCATCGGGATCTGCCGGGATGGTCGGCACGATGCTTAGGCACACGACCGCAGTCAGGCTTGTGCGGGACCTGATCGACGGTGGAGATTTTGGGGACTGCTTGTTCTTCAGTGGCCGTCTATCTGCCCCTGGGCCCACAAGCGACGACTACTACCGTCTCGGGTCTGCGCCCCAGGCGTATTTGGGGGCCCAAGCGATACACCTTCTTGATTGCATGCGTTTCCTGATGGGTGACACCCGTGAGATTTCCGCAAGGCTTGGTGTAGCGGGAGACGCGTTTAGTTTTGCAGTGAACTTCGATTTCCTGAATGGCGCCGTAGGAACTCTGAGTCTTGCAACCCACACGAGGGCACTAGAGATGGAGATTGTGGTGGGAGGGAGCGGAGGCCAGGTGGCCATCGCTACCAATGCGAACCATCTGCGCGTTCTTGGCTCTCCGGTATTCCGTAATTCCCTTGGAGGGTATG
>JASMKJ010000387.1 GCA_030749275.1 Acidimicrobiales bacterium | reverse complement strand
GACCGGTGACGTCTTCAGCGTCGGAGGAGATACCAGCCCCGACCGTCCATATGTCACCTACACAGGCCTGACGCCAATTGACGAAGCCCGGTTAATAATCGATGGGATTATCGACCTGCAGGTACCGTTTATTTGCGCGGTGAACGGCCACGCTATTGGACTCGGATCCACCATCGCCTCCTTATCTGATGTTTCGTTCGTGGTTCCCGGAGCAAAGTTCGGTGACCCGCACGTGCTAGCGGGGCTGCCCGCAGGTAACGGCAGTGCGCTGATTTGGCCGCTTCTCGTGGGGGTGAACACAGCCAAGAAGCTGCTCATGACCGGCGAAATCATGACGTCTGATACCGCGGTGTCCTTGGGGTTGCTGTCAGAGGTGGTAACCGACGGCGACGTTCTCGACGCGGCTCTGGACTTCGCTGCGACGATGGTGGCTCTACCTCCTCAAGCTGTTCAAGGAACGAAGGCGACGATTCATTTGCTGCTTCGAGCCGCAGCGGATCTACTCATGGACTTTTCGTTGAACGCTGAGCGAGAAGCCATGAACCACCCTGATTTTCTGGCTGCTCTGGAGGCCATGCACCAAACCGAAGACTGAAGGTTTAGGCAGCGGTTCGTCATCTAGTCGCACAGCAGTTCGTGCGGTGAAACTTGTGTTCGTTCCGACTAGTAGGCGCCGTCAGCGCGAAGTTGTTCGATGTCTTCCCAGGTAAATCCAAACTCGAGAAGTACTTCTTCGGTGTGTTGACCGAGGTCGGGAGCCACGATCGCTGTTTCGGTCGGTGTGACACTCATGCTGATTGGATTTCCGACAACGGAAATGGGGCCATATTCGGGGTGTTCTACCTCTACTACGTAGCCGTTAACCAGGTTGGTTTCGTCGGCCACCACTTCGTCGTAGGTCTTTACTCGGCCGTACCGTTGCCCCCAGTCGAGCATTCTTTGTTCCCACTCGTCTGTGGTTCTAGTCGGAAATATTTCGTCAAGAATGTTTCGAAGCGTTTGCAGGTTGTCTGGCTCTAGCACCAATGTCGCGAAACGCGGGTCATCAACGAGGTCATCTCGACCAATACATCGTGCGAAATCATTCCAGAGATGTTCTTGAACACCGAGGAGATAGATGTAACCGTCACTGGTGTGGCATCGATGAACCAAACCACGCAAGATTGGATGGTTGTTATTTGGTCGACCCGGTGCCTTGCCGCTGAGCATCGTGTAGGTCATCTCCGATGATTGAGCGTAAATTGCGCTACCTACGAGCGACACGTCGACGCGTTGTCCCTCACCGGTTCGTTCGCGGTGAAGGAGAGCAGCCAAGACTCCTGTAATCATGTTTTGTGCGCCAAGGTGGTCAGAGATAACCGATCCGACGATCGTCGGATGTCCGTCATCGTGACCGGTGACCGAAACGATTCCGCCTTCGGCTTGACCCACCATGTCGGCACCTTCACGTCGCGAATTGGGTCCCTGCGGTCCGAAGGTGGAACCCGCCGCATAAATCAGCGTGGGGTTGATCACACGAAAGTCGGAGTAATCGATGCCCCATGCCTCCGCCGTGCCGGGCACGAAGTTATGCATGAGCACGTCGGCGTGCTCAACAAGCTTGAACAGCGCTCGCTTACCTCCAGGAGTGCGTAGGTCGAGTGCAGCTGACCTCTTTCCTCGATTATTTGCCTCAACATACGGAGAGCGGTCATCGTCGACTGCGACGGTCAGCCATCTTCCAAGGTCCCCAACCTCGGGCAGTTCAACTTTGATGACATCAGCGCCTAGGTCACGCAACATTGATGATGCTTGAGGGCCTTGAACCAGGATTGACAGATCCACCACCAGACAGCCTGTAAGAACTCCCACAGCTACACCAATGCCGGTAACACATGCTCTGTGAGAAGAGCGAACTGTGCTTCTTGTTGCGTGGACGTCAGCCTGAGAGTAATTGCGGTGACGCCTTGGTCAATGAGGTCTTGGAGGTCAGAGATCACCTGATCGGGTGTTCCCGCCGCGACCCATGCTTCAACCTGCTCAGGTGAAAAGACCGGGCCGTAATATGCATCTAGGAACTGTTTGCTTTCCGCGAGACACTGGTCTCGATCTGTTCCTATGTTGACGTTGTGGTACGCCATGATTGGAAAACCGTCCGCGCTTTTCTGTTCTTCTTGCCGGAATTTCATGACATCGTCAACCATAAGGCGGACGATTCCGGGAAAGAGAGCGCAAGTTTGGAAGCCATCGGCCATCTTCGCTACTCGACGTAACGATCGTTCCCAATATTTCCCCGGAGCGGGATTTGCGGCGATCCATATGGGGCATGGATCTTGAACTGGTTGAGGTTGGATACGAAGCGCCGAATAGCTGTGGAAGC
>JASMKJ010000386.1 GCA_030749275.1 Acidimicrobiales bacterium | reverse complement strand
GTGGATGATGTCGCAAATAGCTACATTGAAATGCTCTCCGATTCAGGTGACCAGTTCGCCAGGTTCTTGGACTTGGCGGCAGATTTAGATTGCTGGCCGCTGCTATTTCATTGCACCGCTGGTAAAGACCGGACGGGTATCGCCGCGGCTCTCATACTTGAGATTTGCGGACTCGATCGTGAGTCAGTTCTAGATGACTATGAATTGACCAACCCATTGCGGGCCGACCACCGAATTAATGAACTGAGATCCAGTCTCGAAGCCGCGGGCGCCGACGTCGAAGCACTCCGACCGGCTTTGTCCGCGCCCAGAGCTGCAATGGAAAAGACGTTGAGTCATTTGGACCGAAACTACGGTGGAGTTGAAGATTTCTTGCTCGGACAATTGGGAATTGACCCTCACATCATTGAAATCCTTCGACTCAATTTGTTGGTGTAACTAGCAGTAAGCGTCTCCCATTAATACTGTTGGTTTCTGACCGCCTAAAGTCTGAGGATTCAGTGAGTCAGACCACGGCGCCATAGCGTGGCGCTCCATCCTGGGGTGAGGGTCAATTAGTGAACGAAGAAGAGAACCGCTTCGAGGAAGCAGCTATAGAGGCCGAATTCGAGACCGGCTACCGGGAGGAAACCCGAGAAGAGGCGCGACGTGGGGTCGTCACACGGCTACTACGCATGACTGCTGGAACATTGGTCACCATCGTCGGTGTGATCATGATGCCCTTGCCGGGCCCGGGTCTTCTCATCGTCGCCGTAGGGCTAGGGATTCTGAGTAGAGATGTCGCATGGGCGGATCGTTTGCTTCAAATAGTGCGACGACGACTACCTAGTGACAGTGACGGTCGTCTCCCAAGGTCCAGCATCATCACGATGGTCGTCTTGGCCTTGGCCGGAATTGCGTTCTCGCTATGGGCTGCATTCTTCCGTTAGAAGCACGGCCGATAATGAAAACGCGGCGGTGATTATCTGATGGAGACTGGGGTTGAGACCTCCGCAAAAAAATCGTTCCCTTTGTCGTCTACGACAATGAATGCCGGGAAGTCCTCAACCTCGATCTTCCAGACTGCTTCCATTCCCAACTCGGGGTATTCGAGAACCTCAACTTTTCGTATCGAGTCTTTCGCCAACCTCGCGGCCGGGCCACCGATCGAACCGAGATAGAAACCTCCGTGGGTTTTGCAGGCCTCGGTGACTTGAGACGACCTGTTGCCCTTGGCAAGCATCACTAGGCTGCCGCCCTCGGCTTGAAATGACTCAACATAGCTGTCCATACGTCCTGCTGTGGTCGGTCCGAAAGACCCTGAGGCGTAACCTTCAGGGGTCTTAGCTGGACCGGCGTAATAGACCGGGTAGTCCCGCAGATATTCGGGCATGCCTTGACCCGCGTCGAGTCGTTCTTGGATCTTGGCGTGAGCGATATCTCGGGCCACAACCAAAGTGCCGCTTAGAGAAAGCCGTGTTTTCACCGGAAACTTTGATAATTCTTCTCGAATCTCATTCATTGGGCGATTCAAATCGATGGCAACGACTTCAGCAGACAGCTCAGAGTCCGAAGTGTCTGGAAGATACTTTGCGGGATCTTCTTCCATCTGTTCCAGAAAAATTCCGTCTGCGGTGATCTTTGCAAACGCCTGGCGGTCCGCTGAACATGACACTGCTATCGCCACCGGGCAACTCGCTCCGTGACGCGGCAATCTCACAACACGGACATCGTGGCAGAAGTACTTTCCGCCGAACTGGGCACCAATCCCGAATTCTCGTGTGAGTTCCAAAATTCGTTGTTCCCATTCGAGGTCGCGAAAACCGTGTCCAACTTCGCTTCCGGTCGAAGGAAGCATCTCCAAATATTTGGCCGACGCGTACTTGGCTGTCTTGAGTGCATGTTCAGCCGAAGTTCCTCCGATCACAACAGCGAGGTGGTAGGGCGGGCACGCTGCAGTACCCAAGGTCCGGAGTTTCTCATCAAGAAACTTGGTCAGGTTCGTGGGATTAAGAAGCGCTTTGGTTTCTTGAAAAAGAAAACTCTTGTTGGCCGAACCACCACCTTTCGCCATAAACGCAAGCTTGTATTCGTCTCCTGGACCCGAGTAGATCTCGATTTGAGCTGGAAGGTTATTGCCCGTGTTTTGTTCTTCGAACATGGTCAACGGGGCGAGTTGGGAATACCGAAGATTCGAAGTGTGATAGGTGTCGTATACGCCCCGACTGATGTGTTCAGCGTCATTAACCTCAGTTATGACCCTTTCACCTTTCGTCCCCCAGATGATTGCGGTGCCGGTGTCTTGACAACTTGGCAGTACACCGCCTGCCGCAATATTGGCGTTCTTTAGCAATTCGACTGCAACGAATCTGTCGTTGTCCGATGCCTCGGAGTCATCCAAGATTGCGGCCAATTGCGCGAGATGTTCTGGGCGGAACAAGTGCGCTATGTCGCGCATCGCCTCGGCGGTGAGCAGTCGCAAACCTTCGGGTTCAACTTTGAGAAAGCTCAGCCCGTTAGCTTCAAACGTGGAAACGTAGTCGTCTGTGAGTTTGCGGTAAGCGATCTCACTATCAACAACGGGAAGCAGGTCGCTATAAAGAAACTCCGGCACAACATCAAAGTTACTGGCTTTCGTCGGGTCCAACGGAGACACTTTCAACGATGCGTAGATTCACCCGTTACTTTTTCATTTCGAAACCGGTGGACCATACCGGTTTGCTTCGCCTTGGCCCCTTTGACATACAAAAAACAAGATGACGAAGACGAGTGGAGTGGGGATGATTCCAAGCGGCAACCACCAGCCA
>JASMKJ010000385.1 GCA_030749275.1 Acidimicrobiales bacterium | reverse complement strand
CTGCTTTGGCTACTTTTTTTGCTGCTGCTGATCTGGCCATACCGTCCGCCAAGTTACCGCCTATATGGCTCGCTTACGCGCTCTACGACCTCATCCTTTGATCTCGGAGGACAAAGAATAGTTCGTTGTATGTCTCGGCAACAGCCTTAGCTGACAGCCATTCTTCAGCGAATCGACGTGCCTGCAGCCCAGCGGCAGCCCGGCCGGTGGGGTCGTCAACGAGTGCCCCTAGGGCAGCGATAAATTCTTCAGTGTCCCCCGCCGGGACACTTCGGCCTGCACCGGATTGTGTGACAATCAGATCTACTTCTGTTCCTGGGTCGACACTGGCAAGTACTGGTCGGCCAGCCGCGAGGATGGAATAAAGTTTTGAGGGCACGCTGATTGAACCAAGACCGGGCTTGAGCGGGATTAGGTGAATGTCGCCAGCGGCGAGGACTTCATTGAGTCGTGAACTTGGTTGGTAGTTCATGAAGGTGACGTTGGGCATTTCTTCCGCTGCGTTTTCGAAGTGGGTTCTGCGTGATCCGTTTCCGTTGATTACAAAGATGATGTCATCGCGATGAGCAAAGTGTTGGGCTGCTTCGAGGACAATCTCTAAGGGTTGTGAAAAGCCTACGTTGCCTGCGTACATCACTACGGTTTCATTTGTCACCCCAAGTTCGTGTCGATAATCATTGTTTCGTTCTCCCGGATAGACACGTTCAGTGTCTACGAAATTGGGGATGACCAATAGTTTGCTTTCATCGTCAACTCGTGTTGACAGCCGTCCTCGTAGGTCCTCGGATAAGACTGTGATCGCGTCTGCGTGCCGGTAGCCGCTGATTTCAAGGCGCCTTAGCAGTCGAATGACGCGGTCGTCAGTGATAGTTCCAGTTTCTACGGCAGCGTCGGGGTGAACATCTTGGATATTGAGAACAAGTGGAATCCTGTGTCTTTTTGCTGCAATCCAGCCAGCCGGTGCCAAAGTGAGCGGTGGGCTCATCGTTAATATGAGTTCAGTTCGTCGGCTAGTGGTGGCAACTACAGCGGCGACGAAACTGAATAAGGCAAAGGCAACTGCTCGAGCTAGGAGGTTGGTTCGCTTGTTGGAAATGAATGGGTGGATCCTGGTGATCCGCCCCCAACTAGTTTTTTCTCTCGAGATCAGCCGCCCGGTCCAGCCTGCTTCAACTGAATGGTTGCGGTACCAGGGAAGAGATGTAACTACGTGAATATGGTGGCCAAGGCCATATAGCTCACTGACGATCTCCGTGATGACTTCGCCTGTTGGCGCCGTGTCCGGGGCAAAGTGGGGACAAATGACTGTGATATTCATACCGTCACTCCCTCACCGGTCCAGGAGTTCGTTGTAAACACCTACTTGGGTCGCGGCGGCCCGGTCGTTAGAAAAGTCGGCAGCGCGTCTCAATCCGTTCTCTACCCATTTCTGTCGCTCATGCGATTGGCGGATCATGTTCACAGCATCAACCCAGAGATCGACATCCATAGGGACTGTTATTCCACCCGTTCCCACTGTTTCAGGCAATGCCCCGCCCCGGCTCGAGATCACTGGGCATCCCCTTGCCATCGCTTCAATGACCGGTTGACCAAAACCTTCGTATTGAGATGGGAACGCGGTGCAAAATGCTCGCCGGTATAGAACATCGAGTTCCTTTTGATCCACAACTCCTAGGTGAACGATCCGGTCTGATGCCGGCGAACCCTTCATCGCTCTAAGGACCTCATCGTGGAGCGGACCGCGGGCTCCCACAAAGACGAGTTCAAGGTCTTGGATGTGCTCCACAACTTCGATTAGAAACTTATGTTCTTTGTGCGCCCAAGTGACCGCTGGGTACAAGAGGTACCCACCTTTCTCGCTTTGTTGGGTTTTGCTGGTCGTGACCGCTTCTATAGCAGGTGGCACTATTTTGCATTTCTCTTTTGGGTAGCCGAAGTGCTGTTCTAGGGAGCCAGCGCTGAATTCGCTCATGACGCAGACTGCGTCCGCCCTATTAAGGGCGCGCTGAACCGCGATATCTAGGTAGCGTCGCTTAATCCCAGAAAAATTTTGGGGGTAGTCGCGGTATTGGATGTCATAGATAGTGACGACGCATTGACCGTCGTGTTGGCGTTTGGGGATTGTGCCACCTAGGTGATGGGTTAACTGAGCACTTTCGTTATCAGCGAATAGTCTATTTTCTAGCCATACCCGACCCCCGCGGCCGAGTGCAGGGTTGTGTTGATTGACCGTGAAGTGGGTTTCCAAGAAGGGGTGGGCTTGGGTGGTCGCGGACGAGGCGAATATCTCGATAGACGGCGCGTTCGGGTCCCGGCCGAGAGCTTGGAGTAAACGAACTGCGTAAGTTTCTGAGCCGCCAACTTGTCCCGGGCGCAACCAAAGCAGGTTGATGGCTACGCCGTTCACAACAGTTTCCTGTAGACGTCGATGGTAGCGGCGGCTGTTTTGTCCCATCGGAACAATTTGCTTCGTTCGTAGCCGCGATTCGCTAGTTCTCGGGCCTCAATTTCGTTGGTTAGAAGGAATTTTAAGGCGTCGCTAACCTCGTTAACCGAGGAGGGATCAACCTTGAGCGCGGCCTCTCCGGCGACTTCTTCTGTGGCAGTTCCTTTCGATGTGACGACTGGGGTGCCGTATGACATGGCTTCTAAGACTGGCAAGCCAAATCCTTCGAGGAGGCTTGGGTAACAGAAGGCGGAGGCTTCGGTGTATAGCGCTGCGAGTTGGGGTGCCGTGACTTCTCCAATGATTCGAACCCGTTCTTTGATGCCTTCATCTAGAGGTTTCAGTAGTTCTTCGGGGGTAATTCCCCATCCAGTGGGGCCAGCAAGCACGAGTTGCTCGTCACTGATTGACGCGATGTTGTTGAATGCCTCAATCAAAGTCGGAATATTTTTCCGAGGTTCCAGAGTGCCCGCAGCAAGAATGAATCCACCCTTTAGGCCGAATTGTTGCCTTACCTTTTCAGCAGCTTCAGCGGTTACGGCTAGCGGATCATGTCCCAACTGAACGAGATGAAGGCGGTGAGCGTCGAGTCCGGCGGCTAGCAGATCGGCAGACGTAGCGGCTGAGGGACATAGGACCGCGTCAGCGCGTTCTAACACTCGCTGCCACGCGCGTTCAAATAAGCGACGGGAGCGCTTGGGGAAACGTTCGGGGAATCGACGGAAGGCTAGGTCGTGGACGTTCACCACCAATGGGGCTGCACTTGGGGGCGGCGCAACGATGGTGGTTGAATGAACTATGTGATGCTCTGTCGCGTTGAGCCGCGGCATGGGGCTACGAGTCCATGCTTCATATAACAGTGGTCGTGGCAACGGTAGCTTTCGAACGTCAATGGAGGGCTGGTAGTTGACCGAGGGCTGGCTGAGATGCCATGCAGATATCCCTTCGACCTCAATGTCATCGCGTCGTGATAATGCAGCGGCTAGATCGACCGCTACTCGTCCAGTCCCTCCGGGGAGACGATGCCACGCTGCCTCCATCGTGATAAGGACACGCAGTTCAGATGTCATTCGGAGACTCGTGCGTGTGATTGCATCATGAGGTGTATGCCTTCATGTTCTGCCTAGATCGTCATATTGGAAACCGAGTTCCACCATCGCGCTTCGGTCGAGAGCGTTGCGGGCATCAAGCACTCGGGGGACGGCCATAGAGTCACGTAGAGCTCCCCAGTTGGCTCTCGTAAATTCTGGCCATTCAGTCAATATGAGTGTCAGATCCGACCCTGCTACGGCCTGTTCTATGGTCCGCACCAAGTTGATCTCTTCGGGTAGTTCCGCTGGGCTTTCGACCATCGGGTCGTACGCGGTGAGCTTCGCCTCTTTAGCGGTTAGGAGGTTAGCGATCTCGATCGCTGGTGAATTTCTGAGATCGTCCGTGTGCGCTTTGAAGGTCAAGCCGAGCAAGGTTACGTTGACACCTGCGAGACTGCCATCGATCAACTGTTCGGCCTTAGTGACAATCCGTTCGAATTGTTGTTCATTTGCTTCGATGACAGCACGCAAAAGATCGAATTGGTAGCCGGCATCGGTAGCCATTCGCACCAAGGCCTGCATGTCCTTTGGAAAACAGGATCCCCCCCAGCCAGGGCCGGGTTGCAAGAAACGTGAGCCGATGCGTTGATCCGATCCGAGTCCTCGCGTGACTGATTCGATATCCGCGCCCACGGCTTCGCACACAGCGGCTAGGGCGTTTACGAATGACACCTTGGTAGCCAGAAAGGAATTGGTTGCATATTTAATTGTTTCCGCTGAGGGTGGGTCAACGTTGACGATGGGTGCGTCGATTGAGTCATAGAGACTGATGACTCTTTGCGCTGCTTCGGGATCGGTGGCACCAATCACGATTCTGTCTGGTTGCAAGAAGTCGGTTACCGCTACCCCTTCGCGAAGGAACTCTGGGTTTGAAACTACTGCGACGTCATCGCGTTGGAGGGATGATTGTATGGAGGCGTTGGTGCCAACAGGTGTCGTGGACTTATTAACGATGGTGCTTCCCGGGGGGATGACTTCTCGAATTTCCTCGATAACTGTCGAGATAGCTGAAATATCAACTCGACCATCATCGCCTTGTGGGGTGGGGAGGCAAAGGAACACAAATTCGCTTGCTGTAACGGCTTGGCTAGCTCCAACGACAAATTTGAGAACTTGCTTGGACAGTCCGTCTTGTAAAAGTTCGGGTAAACGCGCTTCGTGGATTGGCACTTGGCCATTGTTCAGTTGATCGACTTTGGCTTCGTCGATATCGACGCATGTGACGGTGTGGCCTAGGTGGGCTAGGCATGTTGCTGTGGTCAGACCTACGTAGCCAGCTCCAATGACCGCGACGTTGCTCATCGGGAGGGTCTTTGGCTGTTGGGTTCGTGATGTATCAGGTTGCACACAAGTGTGATGCTAACGAGGTCGAGGCAGTTCAACGGCGCGGCTCGAGCTTCTGAGCGTTGTTCTCGGGTTATCTACTGAATTTCTGGGCTTTCAGCCGCACACTCCTAGCGTTCGGGGGGGCAGTGGAACAGTGTTCGTTGCGGTTATAGGTAGAGCTTGAGGCGGGTTGATCGCCCTGTAACCGACCATGACTGATGGCGGATCGGTCGTGATTTCAAGCCGAATCTGATTCCCCGAGAGTGAGGGGTCGGGAAACATCTCGACAGTTTGTCTCAGTCTGGCTGCGAGCAGGACTGCGGCCTTGTCTCCTCCCGCTCCATATCTGATGCGATTAGTGGTACTGGGTGGCGCTTCTTGCTGAGTGGCTTTGAATCCTGCGCCCCGGAGCCTGGAGGCTAGTGACAGCGAGTTAGGGCCGCTTACTGTCACCTCGACTCGTTCTTCGATGACGTCGTTCCACCCGATGCCTCGAAAGATTTGGACAACGCGTTGATTGTGGTCGTTGTCGACAATTTCTAAGCCTGCTTGACCGTTCACTGTTACGTCGACGAGTTGAAGCGCGTAACGTTCGAGATCGTTTTCTACGTCGAGACCTTTGAATCGCCGCGCGAGTTTCAGCCCGTCATCGAAGACGCTCAATGTATTGGAGGTGCGGAGATCGGTTGCGACGATAGTGAGGAGGCGTTGGAGGGTACGTGGGTTTCCTACCGCTCGGTCGAAGGCCTGATCTAACGCTTGGAAGATGAACTGTTGTTGTCGACTGTTTCTTTCAAGGTCGTTCCACACTCCGAGCCTGACCCATTGACCGTCTTGTTGTTGAGTGAGTAAGCGCCGACTGCGAACAAAAGCTAGGGCTTGCTCCCCGTTTAGGTGGGTCCATCCTTGTCCTACGGTGAAGCCGGTGCCTCCTTGCGTGGGATCGCCACTGTCTTGGATTGTTCGGTCTCGTGTGGGCCGGTTGAAGCAGATGGAGACTCCCCCAATTGCGTCAACCAGTCTTCGAAAGCCGTCAAGGTCGACTTCGACGAAGTGTTGGAGCCCAATGTTGAAGTGGGCTTCAACTGTTTCTATGAGTCGTGCTGCTCTGGTCTGGGCCGATGAGTCCAAGTTGTATGCGCTGTTAATTTTGGCGATTGAGTCGGTGCTGGCTATGGGGACGAGGAGGTCGCGGGGTACTGAAACTACCGCTGCTGTTCCGTCATTTCGTAACCGAAGAATCATTATTGTGTCAGCGAGGTGATTGCCGACGGCGTGGCTTCTGCCGGTCATGATGGCATCGTCGGCTGAGATACCTTCGACGCTGTCTGAACCCACAAGAAGGTAATTTTCTGCTTGGGCTACTGGGTCACGAATCGCGGGAGGAAGCAGGATCTCTTCTGTTGTTTCAACAGGGGCATTGTTTACTTCTTCTTTACTTTGGGTATTTAGTCGAAGGAGGTCTGAGGCCGTGACGGGTTCGCTCGTCGGAGCGGTGAGGACATCGTTTACCTCGAATCGTTCGACTTGGTCTAGTTGCCATACCGCGTATCCGAGACTGAACGTTGCCACGAATCCGACCCCAGTGGCTGCCCCAAGTGTTGCCAGGAGCAACTTTTCTATTGGTCGACGGTTCCGACGGGGACGGTCTCGGGTCATGGTCAGCGAACGTATCGCGGGAAACGTTGTTTCATTGGTCGCGCTTTCGCATGGCGCGTTCGAGGCTTGCTTTTCGCAGGGGGCCTAGGTCCTTGAGGCTGATTGTGTGATTCCGAAGTTTCAGGTTGCCTTCGGTGTATTGCGAGGTTCTCCATTCATGCGCATGTCCAAGTCTTTTGGACCACCGTTTGTGCGCCGGCAGGTCACTGAATTGTTCGACTTCCGGTGTCCCGGTTCGTGTCGTCAGAAGTAGCGCTCGCACTACTCGTTGCCAGTTAGCTGTGGCGATAGATTTGCGCGCTTCGAATCCCAGACGGCTTCGCTCCTGGCTGTTTGTAGCTAGCGTCTCTGCTGCGGCACAGATCTGGGATGGTTGCGTGAGAAGGTAGCCATTGGTGTCGTGAATAATGGTGTCCTTCGCTGCCTCGTTGCTGTGCATTGCGATGACGACCTTTTCTTGGCTCATAGCTGTTCTGAGCGGTTCTACGAAGCTCGGGGAGGTTGATGGGTCGATGATGATCCCCACATCAGGGTCGTCTATTTCGAGGATCCGCATGGAGGCAGCTTCCAGGGTCGTTCTAAGGGCTTTGTGGTTCCCGGCATCAACTATTCCTATTCCGGGTTGCGGTGGCGATATTGAAACCGGGGTGCTGATGGGTAACGGCGCAACGATGGGGGTTGTGGCTCCTCGGCCTACAGCGTCCTGTAGTAGGTGTCGGGCGGCCACAACTGTCCATGGGTTTGCTTGGCTCATGTGATGGGTTATGTATCTCCGGACCTGCGCTTTGGCTGGAGTGGGTTCGTCGTCGACCGCTACGACAAAGTTGTATGCAGAGGAGTCGATCTCTGGTGAAAGGAAGTGGGCTTCGACATTTGCGCGT
>JASMKJ010000384.1 GCA_030749275.1 Acidimicrobiales bacterium | reverse complement strand
TTGGGAGAGATTTCTGCGTCGGTTGCGATGACGGCGATCATGGTGGCCATGTCTGGTTCGATCATGCCGACGCCTTTAGCAATGCCAACGACCGTTGCAGATTCTGCTGTCGCTGCTGCGATTTTGGGGTGGGTGTCGGTGGTCATGATCGCTGCGGCGGCCGGCTCAGCGGATCGTTCCGTGAAGGGCAGTTGGAGTTGTGTGAGGTGAGATCGGATGTTGTCCATCGGATATTGGACTCCGATAACTCCGGTGGATCCGATGACGATGTCGGTTGAGTCCGCGCCGATTGCGGTTGCTATCAGTTCGGTTATTTCTTTGGCGTTTGCGTCACCGGTTTCTCCGGTGGCGACGTTGGCGTTCTTGGAGATGATGGCGACGGCTCTGGCGGTTGGGGATGCATCTAGGTGTTGACGAGACACATGAATGCTTGGTCCCGCGAAACGGCTTTGTGTGAAGACTGCGGCAGTTGTTGCAGCGGTGTCGCAGTGCAGGACCATGAGGTCGTTTGTGTCGTCTTTCACTCCCATGTTGGCAACGTGGACGGTGAACCCTTGGGGTAAATCGGTCACGTAATCATTCCCATTCGATGGTGCCCGGCGGTTTGGAAGTGATGTCGTATACCACTCGGTTGACGCCGTCGACTTCGTTGATGATCCGCGATGACATGTTTTCAAGTATGTCGTAGGGCAAACGAGCCCAGTCGGCTGTCATGGCGTCTTCACTGGTGACAGCTCGGATAATGATCGGCCGCGCATAGGTGCGTTCATCGCCCATCACTCCGACGCTTCGTATGTCAGCTAACACTGCGAATGCTTGCCATATTTCGCGTTCTAGGCCTGCACGGGATATTTCTTCGCGGACGATTAGGTCCGCTTGCTGCAGTACCGACACTGCGTCGGGCGTGACTTCCCCGATTATCCGAACCCCTAGTCCCGGGCCTGGGAACGGTTGCCTCCATATTATTTCGTCGGGTAAACCGAGTTCAGTTCCTACCGCTCGTACCTCATCTTTAAAGAGGTTACGTAACGGTTCGACGAGTTCGAATTCCATATCTTCTGGGAGTCCACCGACGTTGTGGTGGCTCTTGATTTTCGCTGCTTCTTCGGTTCCTGATTCGATGACGTCTGGATACAGGGTCCCCTGGACGAGAAAGCGAGCGTCGGTGATTCCTCCTTGTGCTTGTTCGAAGATCCGGATGAATTTTTCGCCGATGATTTTTCTCTTGTCTTCGGGGTCGGTGATCCCTTGGAGAGCGTTGAAAAAGATGTCCGATGCGCGTTCGTGAATGAGTTCAATCCCTTGGGTTCGTTGAAAGGTTTCGACGACCTGGTCGCCTTCTCCTAGTCGCATAAGCCCGGTGTCAACAAAAACGCAGACGAGTTGAGCCCCGATCGCCTTGTGGACCAGTGCCGCGGCGACCGCGCTGTCGACTCCTCCGGACAGACCACAGATTGCTGTACCTTGCCCGACTTGTCGTCTAATTGCGTTGACGCTTTCTTCGATGACATTCGTCATAGTCCAGTCCGCGTTGCATCCCGCAACTTCGATTAGGAATCGTTCTAATAACTGTTGGCCGTGTGGAGTGTGGGCCACCTCTGGGTGATATTGAACTCCGTACAATTGACGGTCGGGGTTTTCGATCAGAGCAGCTGGGGCATCGTTGGTGGAGGCGGTGACGTTGAATCCCTCCGGGGCTTGGCTGATGGCATCGAAATGGGACATCCATACAGGATCACCTTGGGCTACATCTTCAGGGAGCAGCTGCGAGGAGTGGTCCGTTAGCCGAATTTCGGTTCTGCCGTATTCTCCGTGGCCGCTGCGATCAACCGTCCCTCCTAACTGTTGGGCGATGAGTTGAGATCCGTAGCAGATCCCAAGAATCGGTATCCCCAGTTCGTAGATGCCGGGGTCAATAGTTGGGGCTCCTTCGGTGTGAACCGATTTGGGTCCGCCGGAGAAAATGATGGCTTTGGGAGCACGTCGGCTGAGTTCGTCAACGGAAATGTTGTTAGGCACGATTTCGCTATAGACACGCGCCTCGCGAACTCTTCTGGCTATGAGCTGGGCATATTGGGCACCGAAATCGACGACCAAAACTATTTCGTGGGCGTTTTCGACCTGAACCATGCGCGATTCATCCGCTCGGGAAGTAATCGACTGTAGCGGTCAGGGGCCACTTCTCACGGTTTATTTTGTTTCTTGGGGTTCGTCTGTAAGGGCTGTCAGCAACAGTTGACGCAAAAGGTTCGCAGTCGCTCCCCAAATAGTGTCGCCGTCGATTTCAAAGAAGTAGACGGGACGTTCTTGTGTTGATCCTGGCCAGTTCCATATTTCTTCTCGGTACACGCCTGGCAGGAGTAGCTCTGAAAGTGGTACTCGCAATATCGCGTCGACTTCATCAGGGTTGGCGACAAGGGAGGGTGCTTGTTTAACTCGGGCAACAAAGGGAACTATGCGCGCTCGTGACGAGACAGTGGTGAGGTGGTCAAGTTCACCGATTCTACGAAGAAGCGACGTATCTAGGTGGACTTCTTCTCGCGCTTCTCGGCATGCGGTTTCCCACAATGTTTCCCCTGGATCCTGAGCGCCTCCCGGGAAGCTCACTTCGCCACTGTGGGTCCGCATCTTTTGTGTTCGACGGGTCAGTACAACCGTTGCCTCGGGATCGGCATATACAGCTATCAGGACCGCAGAGTCTCGTTTGGGGGGAGGAGCTCCAGTCCGTTGATACCCCGCTACGCGCGTCGTTAAATGCCTTTCAAGTACGTCCAAATCAATAGTCGCGTCAGGTGACCATGGTGCTGGGGAACCCGGACTCCAACCATCTGGTCGGGGTATGCGTTGCGGTCCGCCTCTGCTCAAACCAGTCACCTCTGCAAGCTAGAAGATTTGTTCTGAAAACGCATCGGGGCGGACCCGCTGGTCCGCCCCGATACACATAAATAACTTGGGTTACATCATGCCCGGCATACCGCCGCCCATGCCTCCCATGGCCGCGGCTGCAGCCGCAGGATCCATTCCTTCTTCCGGTTTGTCTGTCACCAGTGTCTCTGTTGTAAGCAATAACGCCGCGATAGACGCTGCGTTTTGTAGTGCTGCTCGAGTCACTTTGGCTGGGTCGATAACACCGGCACCAACCAAGTCTTCAAACTCGCCTGTCGCCGCGTTAAAGCCGTTGTTGCCTCCTGCCGTTTCAACTTGCTGAACAACAACCGCCCCTTCGTGACCGGCATTGAGAGCGATCTGTCGAGTCGGTGCGTCCAGTGCCCTGAACACCATGTTGGCACCCGTGGCTTCATCGCCCTCCAGTGACAAATTGCTGATCGCGGCTCGTGAACGCAAAAGCGCCGTACCGCCACCAGGGACGATGCCCTCTTCAATGGCTGCTCGAGTAGCTGAAACTGCGTCCTCGATACGATGCTTCTTTTCTTTGAGCTCAACTTCAGTCGCTGCGCCAACTTGGATAACGGCTACGCCGCCTGCAAGTTTCGCAAGGCGTTCTTGAAGCTTTTCACGGTCCCAGTCGCTATCTGTTTCCTCGATTTCGCGTTTGATCTGCGCAACGCGGCCCTCAACGTCTGAACTGTCGCCCGCACCTTCGACCAGTGTGGTTTCGTCCTTGGTGATGATGACCTTTCGGGCCTGCCCAAGGAGGTCGATACTGGTGTTTTCGAGCTTAAGGCCAACCTCTTCGGAAATGACTTGGCCGCCGGTCAGGATCGCCATGTCTTGGAGCATTGCTTTACGTCGTTCGCCGAATCCGGGGGCTTTCACGCCTACAGAGGTAAACGTTCCTCGGATCTTGTTGACGACAAGTGTGGCGAGGGCTTCGCCCTCAACGTCTTCGGCGATGATCAGAAGGGGCTTTCCACCCTGCATGACCTTCTCGAGGACCGGCACAAGTTCTTGCACCGACGATATTTTGCCGTTCACGAACAAAATGTAGGGCTCGTCGAGGACCGCTTCCTGGCGGTCGGGGTCCGTGACGAAATAGGGCGATAGGAAGCCTTTGTCGAATTGCATGCCCTCTGTAAATTCGAGGTCAACACCGAAGGTGTTTGATTCTTCGACAGAGATCACTCCGTCTTTGCCGACCTTGTCGAACGCCTCAGCGAGGATTTCGCCAATTGCGGGATCGGCTGAAGAAATGCCAGCTACCGACGCAATCTTGCCTTTGTCCGATGATACGTCTTCGGACATTTCACCGATCGAGTCAACTGCGGACGCGACCGCAGCCTCAATACCTTTTTTGAGTGACATGGGGTTAGCACCCGCGGCTACGTTGCGAAGACCTTCCCGAACCATTGCTTGGGCGAGAACCGTGGCAGTGGTAGTTCCGTCTCCTGCGACATCGTTGGTCTTGGTTGCAACCTCTTTGACGAGTTGAGCACCCATGTTTTCGAACGGATCTTCGAGTTCTACTTCACGGGCGATGCTGACTCCATCGTTAGTAATGGTTGGGGCACCGAAGGATTTTTCAAGGACCACATTACGACCCTTGGGTCCCAAGGTGACTTTGACCGCGTCTGCCAGTTGGTTGACTCCGGCTTCAAGCCCACGTCGTGCCTCTTCGCTGAATTTAAGAATTTTTGCCATTTCGGATTCAGCTCACAATCGCGAGAACGTCGCGTGCACTAAGGATGAGTAGGTCTTCGCCGCCTGATGTGATTTCGGTGCCACCGTATTTGCTGTAGATGACGGTGTCGCCGGCGCTCACGTCGACGGGAATCAATTCTCCGGTTTGATCGGATCGCTTTCCGGGACCAACCGCGAGAACTTCACCCTGTTGGGGTTTTTCTTGGGCTGTGTCGGGAATAACAAGACCGCTAGCAGTGGTCTCCTCAGCGACGCCGGGTCGCACGACAATGCGATCCTCGAGTGGCTGCAGGTTCATCAGCTGTTTGCCTCCATAGCTTGGTTTCTGTGACCACATGGGCGCGTTAGCACTCTCATGCGGGGAGTGCTAACGATATGGCGGTTATTGGTCCAGAAACAACCTGCAGGGGCAACGTTTCTGCGAATTTTCGACAAATTTGTACTTAGGAATCAATAAATGGCAGTCGCAGATTGGGATTTGCCCCGAGATCAAGTGGTGACGCTCCGTCGCTTCGCAGACGCCACCAGGCTGTGGCTGCGACCATCGCGGCGTTGTCGGTGCACATGGCTCGGGATGGAAGAAAGCCCTGGATACCATCTTCGACACAAATATCGAGTGTTCTTTCTCTTAGTTCGCTGTTTGCCGCTACCCCACCAGCCAGGCAGATGCCTTTAGCTCCAACCCGGCGAGCCGCTAATCGCACTTTGTGAGTCAGCACGTCGACAACGGCTGCTTGGAACGAGGCCGCTACGTCGGCAGTGTCAACGTCGGGATCTTGTCGCACATGGTTGACGACAGCGGTTTTTAGTCCGGAAAACGAGAAGTTAAGTCCCTCGTTGCGCATTGGGGGAGTGAACGTGATCGCCGCAGAGTCACCTGTCTGGCTGAGGTTGTCGATGGCTGGACCTCCGGGGTATCCCAGTCCGAGGTACCGAGCAACTTTGTCGAATGCTTCTCCTGCAGCGTCGTCAACTGTTGCGCCTAAGAGGCGGTACTGTCCGTGGTCTTGGAATTCGATCAGCATCGTGTGTCCACCGCTTACCAGCATTACAACTAAAGGGAATTCCAGTTCCGGTTCTTCTAGTAGAGCTGCGTAGAGGTGGGCTTCGTGATGGTTGATTCCGACGAAGGGCACGTCCCAGCCGAGCGCGAGGGCTTTCGCTGCGGATACTCCTATGAGGAGGCTACCGATGAGACCTGGACCGTGAGTTGCGGCAACAGCGTCAATGTCCCCATCATTTACTCCCGCTTCGACCATTGCTTCGGCAATTACGGGAGTTAGCAGTGATTCGTGGGCGCGTCCTGCGATTTCGGGAACAACGCCTCCGTATCGTGCGTGGAGGTCTACCTGGCTGCTGACCACGTTAGCTAGGACTTGGTGGCCGTCGACTACCACAGCAGCGGCTGTTTCATCACATGAGGTTTCGATTCCTAGGATGGTGGTCATCTTGGACCCCAGTCGGTGGTGCCCGGTACTTCGTTTTCGATTTTGTTGAGCAGGGCTCGGTGTTCGGTGTTTCCCACGTCGTGGCACCACATCACTAGGGCATCTTCGCCGTTATCTGCGTAGTAGCCCGCTCGGACTCCGGCGGGGGCATAGCCAAATCGACGGTAAAGGCTCTGAGCACGTTCGTTGGATACACGAACTTCTAAGGTCATTGCAGTGATCTCATGTTTCAGGCATCCGCGATGGACCGCCAACATCAATCGTTGCCCGATGCCGAGGCCTTGTGCCTGAGGGTCGACCGCTATAGAGGTGATGTGACCTTCGTCGTGGACAATCATTGCTCCCCCATACCCGGCGACTCGATTGTCGTGGAGGGCTGCGTAGTAGACACGTTGATCTCGTCGACGGAGCTCGTCGTGATACATCGAGGCTGTCCACGGTTTCGTATATACCTGTTTATCGATGCTTCTTATCGCTCGGACATGGCGCTTTCTCATAGCTTCCAAAATGACGTGGGTTTCAGCGGTCATCATGAGCGTTCTCTTTGCTGCCAGTTGATGCGGGCGTCGGGGGCTCTGAGGTAGAGGGGTGCGACTTCGGAGGCGGGAACGAACTCCTCTCGAAGGGCCCGGGGGTGAGCGAGTTCGACAAGGGACCCGGCGTTGGGGTAGCGGAATCCTTCTTGGCCAATTTCGACTCCTCGCATGTTTTCAAATGTTTCTGCATAGCGTTGGGCGCCGTCGCCTACCACGAGGCAGTCTTCGCTGTGCGCAGCCAGTTGATTGGCAACATTCTCGGGGTGGTCTACGTGTGGTTCAGAGATTCGTTGAATGCCTCCCGCTGTTTTACGGTAGGTGGCGTAGAAAATTTCGCCGCGTCGGGCGTCAACTGTCGAAACGATAAGCCGGTCAGAAAATCGAGCAGGAAAGGCCGCTAGATCGAGACTCGATATTCCAATCATGGGTACTTTGCACGCATGGGCTACGGCTTTCGCAGTGGCTAAGCCAACTCGCAATCCTGTGAAAAGTCCGGGCCCGATGTCAACAGCTACAACTCCTATGTCTTTGAGTTTGAGTTGAGTTTGGGAGCACAGGAATTGGATGGCCGGAGCCAGTGTTTCGGCGTGGCGGCGATCGCGCGCCGTGTGGAACGATGCGATGACTCCTTCATGACCGCCGATTGCGACTCCAACTTGGGGAGTGGCTGTTTCTATTCCTAGAACCAGCATGTTAGAGATCTCCTGGGTCTGTGGTGATCCACTCTGAACAGGCTTGGTTGAGTTCCTGGTTTCTTGACATCCATGATGGTCCGATGGGTTCGATTTCGAGCACTCGTGCGTCTTCGATGTCTTCTAGGTGTCCGAGGTGGATTCGTATACGAAGAAAATCTCTTGGTAGTTCGGGAACGACAACTTCTCCCCATTCGATGCAGATGGTTGCGTGGTCTTCCAACAGTTCAGGCAAGTCAAGATCAAGGACTTCGGCCAAGTTGTCCAGACGGTAGACATCAAGATGGTGAAGTCGGAGGCGGCCTTCGTAACTGGCGGCCAATGTGAAGGTGGGACTTGTGACCTGTTCTGTCACCCCGAGCGCTGCTGCCAGCCCTTGGACAAACGCCGTTTTTCCTGCTCCTAGGTCTCCTGAAAGGAGGATGACATCTCCAGGACGCAAAAGTGGTTCGAGGGCCGCGGCAACCTGGCGGGTGGCTTCTACGGAGCGGGTTCGAACGTGCAACATGGGGGTTGGTTCCGATTGTACGGCCGCTTATGGGTGCCAGCGACGCGGTACCCGCGCTGTTATTGCTGTCAATATTTCGTACGGGATGGTGTCGGACCACCGTGCAAGATCCCCAACGGTTATTTGGTGAGCGCCTGAGGACCCGATGAGGACTGCTTGGTCGCCGTTGAAGGCACTTGTGTTGCCGATGTCGATCATTGTTTGGTCCATGCAGACGCGACCTACGACATTGTGGCGATTGTTGTTGATGATCACCTGCCCTTGATTAGAGAGTGCGCGTCGGTATCCGTCGGCGTAACCAACTGGGAGCGTGACGACCCTGGTGGAATTTGTTGGCGCCCATGTGCTGCCGTAACTGATTGGGTTTCCCGCTTCAACCACTTTGAAGTAGATGACTTCGCTGCGCCAAGACAACACAGGGTGAAGTTCTATTGTCGAGGTTTCGTTGGCCGGTGTGACCCCGTAAAGGAGTAGGCCCGGCCGAACGAGGTCTAGGTGGGCTTCGGGTAGGGCCAAGATGGCTGCTGAGTTGGCAATGTGCCGTGTTGGAGTTGCGAGACCATGACGGGGGAAAAATTCGAGGGCTTCAAGAAAGCGTTCGAGTTGCAGGCGAGCGAAACCGAGGTCGGGATGGTCGGCTGAGGCAAAGTGACTGAACACCCCTTCAACCTCAACTGATGGGCAGCGAAGGGCGGCTTCGAAAAGAGTGTCTGCGTTGTAGTGGTGGATTCCGATGCGCTCCATGCCGGTGTCGATCTTGAGGTGGACTCTTGTGGTTGTTTTCGCAGCTTCGGCTGCTTCGTTGATTTGGTTGAGTTTGTCTACTGACGGGGCGGTGAAGGTTAGGTCGTGTTCGATGAATAGAGGTATTTGGCGCTCTACCGCTCCTCCGAGGACGTGAATTGGAAGGGTGATCCCGCCTTCTCGAAGTGCGATCCCTTCTTCGACGTATGCGACTCCGAGGCGTGGGGCGTTGAGGTCTTGCAGTTTCAGGGCAACTTGGGTGAGTCCGTGGCCGTACGCGTCGGCCTTGACGATCGGCATTACTTGAGCGGTCCCCACGTGTGCTTCTATTGCTGCGTAGTTGTTTCCTAGTGCAGTGAGGTCAATGTCGCACCATGTGGGGCGTTGCGTGTCGCTCATGATGAAAGCATCGCTGATCGTGCCGGTTGAAGTAATGAGGGGAGGTCGCTAGCTGTCATGTCGGTTTCTCCAAGTTGCGCTGCTTGACCATGCCACTGGGCTGCAGCTGCTGTTGCGAGGTGCGCTGGAGGGTGGTTGATTAAGGCTCCAATGATGCCTGCTAATACATCGCCACTGCCGGCGGTGGCGAGGCGTTCGTCACCGCTTCGGACGAAGATGAGGTCACCGTCGGGGCTTGCTACGAGTGTCGTCGGACCCTTGAGTAGCACAACGCACTCTTTCGCTGCGTTGCGCACATCTGTACATCGATCGTGGCTTGGTGAGGACCCTGTGAGTTTCTTGAATTCACCATCGTGGGGGGTGAGTACCGTTGGGGACCGGCGATTCTTGACGCATTCAGGATAAGCGGCAACGGCTGCTAGTCCGTCTGCATCAATGATCACCGGTATTGGGGCTCGTTCGATGAGCTTTGCCGCTTCGCTCAAGGTTCGAGGGTCGGACCCGAGACCTGGGCCAATCAACAGCCCAGTGAAACGTTCGACGTCCGTTAGGACTTGGGAAACCCATTCGGGGTCTGAAAGATTTCTCGTGACCGCTTCGGTCGGTAGGTCGTGGAGCGAGATATCGGTTGTGGGAGAGGAGACGACAACCATCCCTGCTCCTGCGCGCAGAGCACCATGAGTTGCAAGTTCCGCGGCCCCGATCATCCCTGGTGAGCCTCCGATGATCCGTAGGGCGTTGGACCATTTGTGGTCGGTGGTTGTTCTTCGTGATAGTGGTTCTGTTAGGTCTTGGTTGGTGATGAGATTGCATTTAGGGTCGGGAATTTCGAGGCCAAGTCCGGCAACTTCGATGTGTCCCGCTCGGCTCGCGCCTGGTTCGAGTAATAGTCCGGGTTTGAGGGCGCCGAAGGTCACTGTTCGTTGGGCTCGGAGCGATCCGTTATCGGTGCCGGTTAAGCCGTCGATACCAGAAGGAACATCGACTGCTAGCACTGGGCATTGGGGTTGAGGTGGGGGTTCCCATGTGCCTCGAAACCCGGTCCCGTATGCAGCGTCGATGACGAGGTCGGCGTCGGCTAGGGCGCTGGCGTTCGGTTCGTAAATCTTGCAGCGGACTCCGCGTCGTTGAAGTAACCGTGCAGCTATGAGGCCATCTTGCCCGTTGTTGCCCTTGCCGGCTATGACGTTTACACGACGCCCGTAACCACCTCCGAGCATTCGGATGGCGACGTTTGCTACCGCGTGCCCGGCCCGTTGGATGAGAACTTCCTGTGACTCGGCCGCTGCGGCGTCGACAACTTTCATCTGTGCCGGGGTTACGACGGGTAGCACGGTCTTTACTCCGCTATGACGAACGCTTCGGCTATTGATGACGTGTGGCTGAGGGAGACATGCCACTCACGAACTCCGCTGGTTTTCGCAAGTTGGGCTGCGGCGCCATGGAGCCTGAG
>JASMKJ010000383.1 GCA_030749275.1 Acidimicrobiales bacterium | reverse complement strand
GTCTCAATAGTGGTGACATGCGACCGGACACTTGAACACGACACCGTCGGTCATTTTGACTGCGGCGCTGTTACATACGGATTGGTACTCGCCGCGTGGGCTAAGGGACTCGGTTGTGTGATCAACGGCCAAGGCATCATGCAATCCGACGTGGTTCGCGAACACGCGAACATTCCGGAGGATCAGGTCATCATGACCTGTGTTGCCATGGGATACCCCGATGACAGTTTCGTCGCTAACGATGTCAAATCAACCCGACGCAGCGTCGATGAGGTCGCCAGCTTCGTGGGCTTCGACGACTAGGCGAAACGCCTCTGCATCTTCCCGGACTCGATGCCGGTCGACACAACCTGGGTGGGTCAGCAGGCGCGGATCGCATCTGAAAGACTCGCTAAGCAACACTGAAGGGGAATCGTGCCCGCAGATCAAACCGCAGAACACAACTGATGCTCGCTTCCCCTCGGGCAATTCTGGGCACCTTTGTCGCGTTGCATGTGATCAATGACTTTTATGCCACGGTCCTTCCGGCATTCTTGCCCGCTCTCGCAAGAGAATGGGATTTGGATTATGCCGAACTCGGTCTCTTGTCTTTCGCCTTCTCTCTCTTTACCGGTGTACTTCAACCACTCATCGGCCACATCGCAGACAAACAAGGAAAACGAAAGCTAGTTCTTGGCTTCGGCTTTTTCGTCGGAGGAACCGGCTTTCTACTGATGGCAATGGCGCCTTCATTTTGGTTCATCACCGTCATAAGCCTGCTGTGTGGTTTGGGAGCCGCGACATACCACCCTCAAGCCACCGCCTTTATCGTCAACGCCTACCCCAACGATCGAGGAAGGATGCTAGGTATCCATGGTTGGGGAGGTTCTGTCGGTCACTTCTTAGCCCCCGCTATGGCAACAGCCGCAATTGCAGCCCTTGATTGGCGGTGGGCCATGATTGTCGTCGCGATCCCCATCGTCGGGGCCGGGGTGAGTGTTGGGGTCTACCTTCCCGAAAACACCCCCAACCCCCAGGCGTCTCTCAAAGGCGCTCTTGGTCGACCCATCATTGTCGCAGCGCTCGCTTTCGGCTTAGTGAACACAGTGCTGTACAGCTTCGTCACGTTCGTCGTCAAGATGTTGGTCGACGAAGGCTGGGCTGAAGTGACAGCTGGCGCGACGCTCACAACCATGCTGTTCATCGGCGTGGTCGCTCAACCAGTCGGGGGGCGCATCTATGACCGGTTTGGTGGGAGGAAACTCTTTGTGTGCGCCAATCTTGGAACGATCCTTTCAGTTCTGATCTTCTCTCAATCATCTGGTCTCGCATCCCTGATAGCGGTCGGCGCGATAGCAACCTTCGGTTTCGGCTTGTTTCCAGTTTCTTTAGCGATGGCGAGCAAGATCGGTGGCGACTCGCGAACCGGTTTCACGGTGGGGGTCGTCTTCGGTGTTAGCGGGCTGTTAGGGGCAACAGCGCGGCCCGCCGTCGGAGCACTCGCCGAGGCTTTGGGTGATATCCGTTTAGCTCTGAGTTGGACCGTCATCCTCGCGATCGCAGCGCTACCCTTCGCTATGCAGCTAGAGAAGGAGGAGACTTGATGCCGGAAATGACAGCATCTGAACGCGACAATTTTCTCAACGAAGTCCGAGTGGGAGTCTTGGCTATCGAAAGGGCAGACAAAGGACCTTTGTGCGCGCCGATCTGGTATCGGTACTCGAGCGAAACCGGTTTCGAGATAGCGATGGCCTACGCCTCAGCTAAATCAATACTTTTGCGTCGTCATGGAGCGGCAACCATTTGCGTTCAAGATGAGCAGCTTCCATATCGTTATGTCACGGCTGAGGGAGAAGCATCGGTTGAATTGTTGACTCCTGAGGGGCGTGACGAATTACTTCGAGATATCGCGATCCGATATTTAGGTGAAGAACTAGGTAACCAGTACGCCGATTCATTTCCTGGTCACGAAGAAGCAAAGGTCACCATCACGCCGCGCAGATGGAGAAGCGACGTCTTGGGTTGATCTACTCGAGGTAACCGCTACAACTACTCCGAAAAACGTCCGAGAACCCAGTAGGGACCAAAGTCACATACGGGCGGCTTTCAAGATCGACACCGGCCATTCAACTAAAATTTGATTATGTCGCACGATTCAAGCCCTGATCATGACGTAATTATCATCGGTGCCGGCGTTTGCGGTATCTACGCGCTCCACCGTTTACTACAAAAAGAATTGAACGTCACGGTCCTAGAAGCCGGAAGCGGACCTGGCGGCACCTGGTATTGGAACCGGTATCCGGGATGCCGTTTTGATTCGGAGAGCTGGAGCTACGGTTACTCGTTTTCCGACGAGATTCTTCAAGAGTGGGATTGGGCGGAGCACTTCGCACCGCAGCCTGAAACACTTCGATACCTTGAGTACGTCGTAGAGAAGCTGTCTCTTCGATCTCACATGCAGTTCGACTGCAAAGTCACACGCTGTGTCTGGGATGAAGAAAGCCGGAGTTGGAGAGTCAATTTAGAGGACGGCCGATCCTTGACTACTCGATTTCTCATGACAGCTATCGGCCTCCTGTCAGCGCCGACAATGCCGGTCATTGAAGGTGTCGAAGATTTTGAAGGTGACGCTTGGCACACCTACTACTGGCCGAAGACAGACGTGGACTTCGAAGGTAAACGCGTCGGAGTGATCGGCACCGGTGCTACCGGCGTCCAGGTAATCGGCGAACTCGCCGACAAAGTTGAAGAACTCGTTGTCTTCCAACGCCGTCCCAATTGGTGTGCTCCTCTTCACAACAGTTCGATTTCGCCCGAAGAAATGGCTGCCATTAAGACTCGGTACCAAGAAATCTTCGAACAGTGCCGGCGAACCCCCGGCGGGTTCATTCACGCACCTCTCCGCACAGCGGTATCAGACGTGTCAGTTGAGGGCCGGCACGAATTTTGGGAAGAGCTCTACAACTCCCCCGGCTTTGGAATATGGCTTGGCAATTACAGAGACGTGTTGATGGACCAGGCCGCCAATGATGAATTCACGGCCTGGATCGCCGACAAGATCAGAGATCGCGTTGATGACCCATGGACCGCAGAAAAGTTAATTCCCACCGATCACGGCTTCGGGGCGCGGCGAGTGCCCATGGAAACGAACTATTACGAGGCCTATAACCGAGACAATGTTCGTCTGGTTTGCCTTCGCGACACCCCAATAGTGCGAATCACCTCCAAAGGGGTTCTCACCACCGAAGAAGAACACGAAGTGGACATCTTGGTATATGCGACCGGGTTCGATGCGGTCACGGGATCGTTTGACCGAATCGAATTCGTAGGCACCGACGGTCAATCTCTGCGTGACAGATGGGCTAACGATCCGATCACTTATCTCGGCATTCAGATTCATGGGTTTCCGAACCTGTTCACTCTGGCCGGACCCACCGCGGGTTCAGTCTCCACCAATTTTCCGAGGGGAATAGAGGATGGTGTCGACTGGGCTGCCGATCTAGTGCAGCACATTATCGACCACGAAATAACTCGGGTTGAATGCACCAACGAAGCTGAAGACGAATGGAGTCGGCACGTCCAAGAGGCGTACAACGTCTTGCTGTTGAGTAAGGCCAAGTCATGGTTCAACGGCTATAACTCGAACCTTGAGGGCGGCGGCAAAGCTCGACATCTCCTCTATTGGGGTGGAGCGCCTCGGTACCGCGATAGGTTAGAAGTTGTCGCGGAAAACGACTACGAAGGATTCGTTCTGACCTAAGCCAGTTCCGCGTAGCAGAAAATGCTTTCGGTCTAGAGCAGCGAAGCGAGCGCCGCGCGAGTTCGATCTCGCTGTTCGGGGTTCCCCCCGAACTCGGCGACGATAATGTCGTCAGCTCCCGCATCGAACGTTGCTTGCAGTCGGTCCTTAATTTCTGCTTCGTTGCCGACGATGGCAATCTCTTCGGGACCTGCGAGACCCTCGTGATCCAACATTGCTCGGTAGCTCGGCAATGTCCCGTACATCTGCCAAACTTTCGAGGCTCTTTCCATCCCCGCGTCGATGTCATCGGTACACAGAACCGGGAGGCCAGCGAGTACACGTGGCTTAGGTCGGTCGGCCTGTTCAGCGGCTCCGCAAATCTCAGGCACAGTTAACTCCGCCAAAGTTTTGTTTCCGGTCATCCAAGTGATGGTGCCGTCAGCCAGACGTCCTGTTAACCGCAGCATTTGTGGGCCTAAGGCAGCTACGAGGACCTGTGGCACAGGTGCCGCGAGGCCTAAAGATGGATTCCGACCCGCCAGTGTCTCTCCTTCGAAACGAACCGGCTCGTCTCGCAACTGCGGATTCAAGACCTCAAGATATTCCCTCAAATGACGTACGGGCTTATCGAACTCAAATCCGTACTGTTTCTCTATAACCGGCTTGTGTGAAAGCCCAATGCCTAACGCGAGGCGGTCACCGATGATTGATGTAACAGACAGGGCTTGTTGTGCCATAACCATCGGATGTCGCGGGTAAGTGGGGATGACAGCGGTACCCAGTTCAATGTCTGGCACTGCCGCTCCGATGTGACTGAGAGACGTCAAGGCGTCGACTCCCATCGGCATTTGGGGGAGCCAATAAGAGGGAAATCCAGCTTCATGAGCGTCTCGGGCATCCCTAATGGCTTCTTCGACGTTGAACAGTTTGCCAGCGGGACCGCTGAAGATACCTATGCGCATTAGAGCCTCCGTTTAGTAGTCACACGTCCCATCACCTTCTCACACAAAGAGTTGCGCTTGTCGGCGACGCAAGCCACTTTCGTCGGAACCGCCTCGTCAGCGTTGGGAAGGCGCTTGAAGGCGAGGGGCACTTCTTCGAGCTATTTGGTCGGCCCTAGCAGCTATTGGTTCGTCCCAATCTTCGTCGGTGAATAGCCAAAATTGGTTGTTAGAGATGGCTTCGAACACTTGTTGGCCCACAACTTCAGGGTCGAGGCCTCCGCTTAACGCCCTCAGCGTAAGTTCGAGCATCTGGTCCCCTCGGTCGTCTATTGCTGAACCAACAGACCCACTCTCTCGGGCTGCTGTCGCGTTGACGATATTTGTGTTTACGAATCCAGGGCAAAGACAGGTCACCCCTACGTTGGATTTTTCAACTTTGAGTTCGTGAAACAGGGTTTCTGCAAGTGTCGCTACCCCGTGCTTGGCGATGTTGTACGGGGCACCAAATGGAGATGAGATGTGCCCTGCTATCGACGCTGTGATCACAATGTGGCCTTCGTCTTGCTCCACGAGATGAGGCACGAAGGTACGAACTCCGTGGATGACGCCGTTGAGAAGAATTCCCAGAGTCCACTCGTAGTCCTCGTTAGAGAGTGCCCAAGAGCGACCGATCGATCCTTGCACCCCGGCATTGAGACAAACGACGTCAACTGCTCCGAAGGCATCTATTGATGCGTCTAAGAGTTGGACGTTGTCGGCTTCCAGAGAAACGTCGGTCACCACTCCCTCCGCGTTGCCTCCATCGCCTCGGATTTCGGAGACGGCTGTCTCAAGTTTTGCTTCATCTATGTCGGAAAGCACAACATTCATATCTTCGAGGGCGAAGCGTCGAGCCATCGCCAAACCCATCCCTGATGCGGCACCAGTTACGACTGCGGTCTTGCCAGAAAGTTTTTCCATCCCCGCAGATTAGACCGAAGAGTAACTCGATTCGTTTCTCCGACTACCGTTCAGGGGTGCCAGATTTTCTAGATGAAGCACAACTCGCACTTCAAGAACAAGCCGATGCTCTCGGTCGACGATTGGCGGAAATCGACGCGGGCCCCGACTACTCCCAACAGCTTCGAACTGAGATCAGGGACCTTTCGAAAGAGGCCGGTATTTTCTCGCTGACGCAGCCCCTTGAGTACGGGGGGTTAAGTGGAACGTCGATGGACTTGACTATCGCACGCGACGCTCTAGGGAGATGGAATGTAGGTCACCTACCAGGACTTTTCGGGCCAAGCCCTGGGCTTCTCGGCCAAGCTTCTGCTGAACTGAAGGACGCCTTCCTAGATCGATATCTTGCCGGTGAGATCAGCGGCGGGTTCGGATTCACCGAGCCTTCTGATGCAGAGCGCCACACTTGGGCTCGTTACGATGGCGAGGACCTTATCGTCAACGGAGCGAAGTCTTACGTGACCGGCGGCTCCGACGCTGACTTCATCAACACCCTCGTGGAACTGGAAGAGGTCGGACCCGCGATGATCCTCATTGAGTCCAATAGAGCGGGGGTATCGGTGAACAGACGGTTCAGCTCGATTGATGGAAGCCACCACGCTAGTTTCATCTTCACCGATGTTCGCGTTCCC
Organism: Acidimicrobiales bacterium; assembly: GCA_030749275.1. GTDB lineage: Bacteria > Actinomycetota > Acidimicrobiia > Acidimicrobiales > Poriferisodalaceae > UBA6944. The sequence continues at coordinate 498 of JASMKJ010000383.1, read as the reverse complement.
AAAACTCATCTCATCGGCAAACCTGGGACGGGCCTGAGTCGGGCCATGCAACAAGTGAACTCAGTCCGAATGGCTATTGCTGCGGATTGCGTTGGGCTTTCCCGATTTGTTTGCGAATTGATCGCCGACCATCTGAAACATTCTGAGAGAGACCACGACAAAGGCCACGCGACTCGAATCCAATTCGGACACATGCGAACTCAGGCGTTTGCAGCTCGAAGTTCGACATATCGGACAGCCCGCCTAATCGACGCCGGGGAAAATTCAGTAAACGAAGTGATGGCCTCAAAAATCTTGGCGACGGAAACCATCGCCGCACTGGTCGACGCGGCGATCCAAATCGTCGGTGGTGAGGCTCTGGTCGAATCTCACCCCTTGACCTCCATATTTCGCAGGGTACGCGCCACTCGACTTGCTGAGGGACCCACCGATGTCCTTCACGCCAACATTTCCCGCGGTTACCTTGATCTAGACCTCGGCCGGATTTGACTCGCCATG
>JASMKJ010000382.1 GCA_030749275.1 Acidimicrobiales bacterium | reverse complement strand
TTGTGATGACGGGCAGCACTGTCATCACTTATTTCCCCCAGGTTGCTGATCAAGTGAAATTCTCGGTTGGTAGTCATGGATCGGTCGAACTCGCCTGTTCCTAGTTGCCCCGACAGCAGCTTCCCTCTCTCGGACCTCACTCATTGGCTACCCTGTTCTCAACAAGGAATCTGGGGAACAACATGGCTGACATAACAATCGTTCCAATGGACAACAAAGCCTTCGGTGCCACCGCCACTGGTGTAGATCTCAAAAATTTAAGCGACGACGATTTCAGTGAACTACACGCAGCCTTCCTTGAGCATGGTTTCTTACTCTTCCCTAATCAACACCTGAATGAAAAAGACAGCATCGCATTTGGTGAGCGTTTTGGAGACTTGGAATTCGGCGGTGCTCCTATGGCCAACCAGAAGAAACATGAGGACGGCAGTTTCGGCAAAATTTATGACCTTCAGTCCCAATTGATGCGCACCAACGTCGGAAACGAAGCTTGGCACACCGACTCAACGTACAAACCAATAGCGAGCAAAGTAGCAATGCTGTCCGCAGTAGTGATCCCAGATGAAGGTGGACAAACTGAACTAGCCGACCTGCAGTCAGGCTACGAAACGCTCGATGATGCCACCAAGGACCTGGTCGCTGGATTGAGCGCGTTCCATTCAACGAATTTTTCTCAAGCAAACGATCTCGGGGACTTTCCCGATGCGAACGGCGATGCCTTATATGGCGAGGTGTACCACGGCGAGGCCTATCTACGGCCCATGGTCAAAATCCACCCTGAAACGGGGAAACCCAACCTGTTCGTGGGACGACATGCTTTTGGAATCCCGGGACTTAGCCGCGAAGAAAGCCGGAAACTGATCAGGTCTCTCATCGATCATGTTGTGAACGATGACTCCCGTGTCTACAGCCACAACTGGGTTGTCGGAGACACCTTGTTGTGGGACAACAGACGCGCTCTTCATCGGGCACGTCCTTATGACTACAGCAAACCGAGGTACCTGATCGGAACGCGAGTCGCCGGCGATCCAGCATCTGAATTAGCTTATTATCCTGAAGATCCTGAAGCTGAAGCAGGTCGGAAAGCCCTCATAGAGGAGCTCGGAATTTTGCGTGAAGAAACTAAGGAACGGATGTATGGAGCAACAACTGCTTCATTCTGAGGCCGCGTAAACGTTCCTACCTCGGCGACTACCGTCGATTTACCTCACCGACATCACCTGGTAGAGAAACGCGTAAAGTCCTCCCCACGGGGATCGTATTTGGGCGACGTAATCAATTCCGAAACGACCGTCAAGGTCTATTGGAATGGCGTTACCAATCTGATGACCTTCCGGCGTCAAAGCCACAAAGCCGGGAATTTGGTGTTGGCGAACCCAAGCTAGTTGGCCGGATTCGTCACGCGAAAAGCTGCCGTTTCCATCGTTCAAATAGATTTCTATGCCAGGGCAAGCTTTTTTGTCGCCGTTCGCGCCACCGTGTGTTCGGTCTGTAATGTCGATGTCACCGTCGTTGTCTATGTCGAGGAGAATTACTTGACCTTCTCCCCAGACGGTGCACTGCGCCTCGATGCCTGGATCCTTGTAATTCAAGGCCCTTGGTTGTTCCCCCATTGCCTCTTGGCTGATATCGGTGAAATTGCCTGAGCCGTCGTTGCGGAGGATTTGCATGAATCTTCCGACGTAGTAGAGGCTTCCTGCCCTCGTCGTTCCAATGACAATGTCTGTATCTCCGTCACCGTCGATGTCCGCGGTGGCTGCGTGGTTGAATTTGGTGGTGCCCGGTCCGAACCGTCCCGTGGGCAGACTGCGGACCTCCCATTGAACGCTCGGCTTGTCCTTGTCGCTGATAGCTATTTGTGCTGGCCAGGGGTTCAGGGAATCTGTTTCGTCTCCCCAAAAAAGGACAGGATCGGCCAAACCATCGCCATTGAAATCTTCAAGTAGGGACGACATGACGTAGTGGTCGGTCCGACGCATTGCCTCAGGGAGATGTTCGATTGAATTCACAAACCCTGCTCCGCCTTCATTCAGAAACAAAGTCCGAGCAGCCAGGATGTCTGGGAAGCCGTCACCGTTTATGTCTCCTGACGAACCATCATGGGCGAAAAATCTGTTGCCGCGGTAGTCGATGGTGTCTGAGGCGTCAAAGAGTTTGCCGTCACGAGATAGCAGCAAAACGTGCGGATCCATGTCGCTGATTCTCTCGCCGGTTGGGAGGAGTTTGAGTAACCCTTGTGATCCGGCGAAGATGTCGTCGACTCCATCCTGGTTGAAGTCGTCAACTACTAGCCGGTACGACATGTTGCGTTCTGGTGGCTCTCCCGAAGAGTAGATCGTTGGGTCAGCGATGAGTCGACCTGTTCCGTCGTTGAGGTACACCCTCACTGTGCTTCGTTCTTTGTGAGTGAGCGTGTGGGGAAATATGACCCATCCGACGACTAGGTCTTGGTGGCCGTCTCCGTTGAAGTCTCCGACCATCATGTTGTGTGCGTCGGCAGTAAACGATCCATCCAGATCGTTGCAGTCATTAACAGTTGGGTAACAATAGGTTTCGTTGTAACGCTCGTTAACGAAAACGGTTTCAAACCCAAAATTGAAGACCGCGTAATCCTCGGTGCTCGTGCCTTCTAGGTCTACTGGGTTGAGGTGTCGGGTGCGTGCTACATCGTGTTCATAAAGGACCACCTCTATTTGAAGTGAGATCCTCTTTGATCGCCCGTCCGCAGCGGTGACATCAATGAAGTAATCGATCGTTTCGTTTTGTTGGACAATGGGACTAACAGCGGTAACTGATTGTTGTGTTGCAGACAGCACCACAAACCGATCAGAAACAATTTGGGTGTTAGCTATCTCTTCCTCTGCCACAACAGAAATTTCGAACTGCGAATAGCTATTGACGAGTGCGGGTGCAATAACTGTTAGTTCAAGATCGTTGACACCCTCATCTGATCCAACAGTTGTCGCGGTTTCAGCGGATTTCACCGACGTTTCTGTCACCGAGGTATCGAAAAGTTCAGTGGTGGTGGCGCTGTCAGGGCGTTCGGTCGTAGCAGAGTCCCCTGCGTTGGAACACGAACACAACAAAAACAAAAATACGATACAGGCGCCCCGCGACTTCACCGGCTCATTATGCCCTCCATCGCTGCTACGTATCTTTCTTGTCGGTAATTCCCCAATAAGACCGGCCCGGCGACAACCAAGTAACGTTGGAATACCAGGAACAAGAGGACCGAATGAACGCTTCCCACGACAATGGTGACCTACTCGAGCAGTCTGCGACATTCGGAGCGATGACCGAAGCGACTGAATTCGAGTGGCAGATCATTGCAGCCCACAACCAGCATTTAGCTGCCGACGTCGCAAGTCGGGTACTTAATCATCTCAAACTCCTTGAAGGCGACCACGGTGGTTTCGCTGTCGACCGGCTGGAACATTCACTGCAGACAGCCACTCGCGCATACCGCGCCAACAAGTCCGATGAGTACGTGGTGTGTGCGCTTCTCCATGACATCGGCGACACGCTCGGCTCCTACAACCATCAAGACATCGCTGCAGCGATTCTCAAGCCCTTCGTATCCGAAGAGCACCTTTGGATGGTCGAGAAGCATGCGATCTTTCAGGGCTACAACTTTTTCCATTATTTGGGGTTAGATCGCAACATGAGAGATCAGTTCCATGATCATCCCGCGTACGACCTGACGGTCGAATTTTGCCAAGAGTTCGATCAAACGGCCTTTGATCCTAATTACGACTCAATGCCGTTAACTGAGTTCGTGCCAGCCGTGGAGTCGTTGTTCGCTCAACCTATGAATTCGATTTACCTCGATGACGATGGTCGAATGCCTGGCGGCAAAGATTAGGGCTGCGGCTCGTTCCCTTTCCGGTTTCGCCGGTACCCCCAGACCTTTAAGGCCGCTATAGCCGTCACAGCTACCGCTGCAGTAGCCGTAATAACCACCCATCGTCGAGGGCGCCCACAATCACAAGGTTCTTCGGCACTGGTTAACTCTGCTGCTTGAGGGGCGATTCGCTTGAGAGCAGAAGTTGAGGTTGGGGTCGGTGTGTTGTCAATTTCAGCGTTGCTTGTCTCGGTGACCGGTTCGATATTCGCAGACGTCATCTCAGTTTCAAACCACGCGAGCAACGGAGTGGTGGATCGTCCGACAACAAGTGGCCGTGTGTAGCGATGCACTGTGGTTCCAAACCGTTCCAAGGTTCCAATCGACACCACATATCGGCTTGGTCGGGCGCTAGAAATGAGAAAGTCGTATTGTCCTTCTTGGGCAACTTCTAGGTGGTCGCCGAGCCGCAGGTACCGAGTGTTGGTAAACGGTTCGTGAAACATCTCGCGAAATTGAGCCGCAAGAAAAAACGAGCTTCCATCTGGTCGGGTTACTTCGACTCTCGGCAGTGAATCCACCTCGAATGTCGTTTCCGGCGGAGCGGCAGGAATGAGCAATGAAAGATTGAGTGCATCTCCCTCTTTCAGTTGAGCCTGAAATCCTTGTGTCGCAGCCAGTTCCACAAGCCCGCCATATACAGCGAACGAGATAGTTCCATCGGGAAGAAGAGGACCAGCATCGGGCGAGTCGTGAGCTTGGGTAAGAAACACCGGGTCGTGGGCTTCTGATGGCACGCTGTACCCGAGTAGGGCTGCGCCTACCAAACTCATCCCCACCAAGAAGCGGGTCGGTCGTCGCATCAGCTCTCCCCAACACAAACGCGATTATGGCAAGACGGTTGAACTTGGTCGCTCACAGCTACAAGACCGCTTGACCATTCATTTGACCCAAAGGTTCAGCGAGCAGCTCCAGTCGCTCACCATCTGGCCCGCTGAAATAAATCGAATTTGCATGCTCGAACACTATTTCGACACCTTCGTCCTCCAATTTGGAACGCAAATACGCTTGACGTTCTGGGGTGACGGAGATAGCTAAATGGTGAAGAGATCCAAGCACTTCACGGTATGGAGCGAGGTCCAACCCTGGGAAATCGAAGAATGCGAGAGCGTTTCCGTTGCCGATATCGAAGAAAAAATGAGTTGAACCCTTGTAGTCACGATTTTCGAAGAGTTCTGTCATGGGGAACTCAAGGATGCCTTGGTAGAACCCAATAGTGCGCTCCACGTCAGAACACAAGAGCGCTAAGTGATGGACCCCTTGCCCGGAGGAGGAAGGTCGGTCAGCCGACAAGCCCAAGTGTTCTGCGCGCAGACGTTCCCATTCCTTCGTCCGGTCTATGTCTTCTCCATGTTTTTCCTCGGTCACAAGACAACTCTCTATTCGATCTCGCCACAAACGCGGTCCTGTTTCGGTCACAAGATTTCATAACCCAATCAGCCTTAAGTTATCGGGGCCTAAGGTGTGCGACATGACGATCATTCATTCATCCACTTCCGCGTCAGCGGCACTCGAAAATTTCAACATAAAGAACTCCACTGCTATCCAAGTCGGTGACTTGTATTTCTTCAGCGGTATGACGGCGATCAATCTCGAAACATTTGAGGTAACCGGTGGCGATCTCGCTACTCAGGCCAGAGTCGCTTTAGAAAACTTCGGCTCAATGCTCGACGACATGGGTCTCTCTCTGGATCATGTGATCAAGGTCAATGCGCAGCTAACCGATGTGTCGGAGTTCGCTATTTGGAACGAAGTATTTCTTGACGTGTTCGAGGCGCCGTACCCATGCAGAACAACCGTCGGCGCCCCTTTGGTCGTGGGTGATATCGAAGTCGAAATTATTGCCGCGTCAACTCCTAGGAGATGATTCCGACCGGTCCCTGTAGGAACTTCTCGTCTTGGGATACCCAACGGTGTCGAAAAAGTTGACGATTTCAGTTAAAGGTGATGAGCTTCGGATCCACGTGCCAACCACTACTCATTAAGGAAGCCAAACGTGTCTCAAACTATTCATGTTGTATTTCCCTGCCAGGAAGGCAAGGGACCCGAATTAATCGAAATCCTCCGCGAGGCTCTCGCCGATACCCGTGCCTTTGAAGGCTGCGAATCGATCGAGGTTTACAGCGACGATAAGGATCCTGACACCGTCGTTCTCTGGGAGAAATTTGCGCTCAAAGAAAATCATCAGGCATACCTGCAATGGAGGATGGACACCGGACTTCCAGAACTGCTTGCACCAGTATTGGCTGGCAACCTCCAGGTCACCTATCTAGATAGTCACGACGCCTAACAGGGCTTCTGGCTATTTGAGAAACAGCCAACCTCTTGGATGGCCTCCGACGCCTAGATCTCAAAGGGTGTTCAACCATCCTGATATTTGATGAGCCCTCAGCTTTATGGGGGCTCATCGCCCTTTTGTCAGGTACCTAGGCAAGATTGTTAGCTTTCCAAGCTCAGCCGAGCACCCGGCTTCTTGACGTGGTTATGATCAACTCATGACTGATTTCGGCGTAAACATGTTCCCCACCGACAAAGCGATTGACCCCATGACTCTCGCTAAAGAAGCTGAGGACAGAGGGTTTGAGTCAATTTGGTTCCCAGAGCACAGCCATATCCCCACCAGCCGCGAAACCCCGTGGGGTTTGAATCCCCAAGCACCACCTCTGCCCGAGGAGTACTGGCGAACACATGATCAGTTCGTGGCACTAGGAATGGCGGGAGCCGTAACCAGCACAATCAAACTTGGCACCGGGATCACGTTGGTACCGCAAAGAGACCCTATTTGGTTAGCAAAAAGTGTTGCGACGGTTGATGCACTAACCAACGGGCGATTTCTTTTCGGGATCGGCTACGGCTGGAACAAAGAAGAACTTCATCATCACGGTGTGAAATTCACCGAACGTCGGGCTGTAATGCGCGAACGCATCCTCGCTATGAAAGAACTTTGGATCAACGATGAAGCAGAGTTCCATGGTGAACACGTCGACTTCAGCTCCAGTTGGCAGTGGCCTAAGCCCACTCAAAAACCGCATCCACCAATCATCTTGGGTGGCGCTGCAGGACCAAAAACGATGAACGACATCGTTGAATACTGCGATGGTTTCATGCCTATCAGCGGCCGCTACGACTTCGCTGAACAGATCACTACGCTCAAGCAGATGGCATCCGATGCCGGTCGCGACCCCGATTCGTTCGACTTCGGGCAATTCGGAACACCACCCAAAGCAGAAATCGTTGATGGTCTCATCGAAGCGGGATGTAACCGCATTGTGTTCACACTTCCGCCAGCTGACGCGGACACGGTAATCCCCAAGCTCGATCAGATCTCTGAGTTCAAAGATCAGTACAGCTAAATCAGTTTTGCCTCAAACTGAGCATCACTATCTTTTAGTTCGCCGTGGGAATGTAGCCCTCGCGCATGAAGTTCTGGAGGTACTCACCATATCTGTATGGCTCCACCACGATCGGTCGTAGATCATTGACACAACTAGGGAGTGCTTCGATCATGGTGTCAGCTCGAGGGTCGAAGAAGAATGGAATCGCGTAGCGATTACCGGCACCGACATTCAAGGCTCGATGTTTCGTGGAACGAAACCGGTTGTTGCTCCAAGCTCTTAGCGTGTCCCCAGCATTCACTACGAATGATTCAGGTTCTTGTTCTACGGAGAACCATCCATCGTCGGATTTGATCGCGAGGCCACTGACCTCGTTGGTGGGGAGCAATGTCATGAATCCGGCATCACTGTGCGGGTCGATTCCCCACTGATCTGGTTGAGCGGCAATCGGTGGATAATGACTCATTCGTAGTGTCGCCAGAGCAGGGTCAAAAAACGTCTTGAAATAGCTGGCTGGCATGTCTGCTGCTGCGGCGTATAGGGGCAAAAGCTTGTGGCACAGTCGTTCCATAGTGCGGTAGTAGCTTTCAGCAGCACTCTTGAAGCCAGGCAACAGCGCCTCATCAGGGAACTGGTTTCGCTTCGAACCCGGTCGCCCCATAAAGAATGCAGCGTTGAGAGCATGAGGTCGGTCGCCTCGTTTTGCCCCACCAAGTCCCACATAACCCATCAAGGCAGAAGTCATCTCGTGGTCGAATTTCGCGATGTCATCTAACTCGTGGTAGCGGGCGGCCCAGGCGTACATATCTTGAACCATTTGCCACTTGATTCCATGACCAACTATCGACAAGAACCCTATTTCTTCAAGTGCCGCTCGTAACTCTTCAGCAGTTCTTTCCAACGCACCAGAGACACCCGATAGATAGGGGCCTACATCGATCACAGGTAGCCGGGTAGACGCTTGTTTGGAAGACATATTGCTGCTCAAGTCTCGCGCGGTTCAACGAACGCAGCGAACCGTTGCATTCAACGGTACGACTGTCGTTTAACTTTCCACCAACAACACTGAGAACAAATGTTTGAGACCCTTTAGCAATTCCTACATTGAGACGACAGCCGTCAACCTCTCACTCAAGATTTCGGTGCTTCAGGCCATCCCGGGACTCCAGCATCTCGCTGCACACCACAAGAGTTCAAGAGTCCGCTCACTAATCGGTACTGAAGTGCTGCCGCCATGAACTCCAGCACCTCTGAAACCGAGAAGAAGTGGGTAAGTTTCATCCACGTAGCATCGGACACACAGTCGTCGTCGTATAGGTCGTCGACCATCTCCAACAACGCGATTTCGTCTTCTGCCCAGCTGTGTTCGCCGACAGACCTAGTCAACCAGTAAATCTCAGGTTGTGTGAGCCCAACGTCAAGCCCGAAGAGCGTGTGTTGACCGAATTCGTACACCGACTGACAATTCCATCCCATGCGCAAGATGACCATTTCTCGAAGTCGGGGAGATACCGACCCTTTGAAGAGCAGCTGGCGTGAGAACCTTCCCACACCAATGGACACCATTTCGTTGTGCGCCAGAGTTGCGGTGACGTTTGCAGCGTTGACTGCCGAACTCTTCATAGCCTCTTTGGCTTGTTCAAGGGCTTTGGGCAAAGGTTCAACGCGAGGTGTATTGGGGCGATTGGACATACGCCCTAGTATGCCCAATCGCTCCAGTACGCACTCGCCACCGATGTACCTACCCACCTGAACAAGTCACAACGAACCTGTGCGGAGCCATGCGTTCGAGATGCACTCCGAGGTCACTTCGTCAGTCAGACAATCCGTCTCGGACTTTGCGGGCCGCGGTGTTGGCGACGACGCTCAGTGGGAATCCTGCGTACTGACTAACAAAGATCGGTATCTCGGTTAGGTCGCTTTCGTTTAGATCGCCCTTTGCAATTCCAGCGCTGAACTGCAGCTTCAAAATAGCGTCGTTGCCTTGGGCGGCGACGATACCCAAAATCAGCAAACGACGATCGCGGGTGCTCAGACCCTCCCGTGACCAGTAGTCAGAAAAGAGATTTTCCATGGCCATGCGTTCAAACTCTTCAGGTTCTTCAGAAGCCTTCCGCGGATAGACCTCTTCAAATTTTTCTGCTCCAGCTTTGTACCTCTCTGATTGCATCCCGACGTTTCCCCCTTAGATATTTAGCCTCTTACTATCATCAGTCTGACATTCCGATGTGTCGCGTGGCCCTCGTTCTCCGAAACTCGACCGAGCAGCGAAAGCCAATGAGGTAGTTCGTGTACCAGCCCTCGGCGTTGCTGGCTAAGGTCAAGGGACACCGGGTGGGGGGCACCGTATGAACAACACCGACGTGAAGCACGAAGAAAGTACCGCTGCTGAGATCCGCGGAAATCTGACTCACCCCATTATTGACTCTGACGCTCATTGGCTTGAGTTCGGCCCCCTGGTCCAAGAACGGATGTACCAAATCGGAGGAGAAAAAGCATTAGCTGGATTCACCGGTACCCAGGAGATCGTCCCAGTTCAAGAAATGGGGCCCGACGGCAGAGCACATATGGGCTATGGGCACCCAGGATTTTGGATGTTGCCGATGAAAAACACACGCGACCGCGCGACCGCCATGATGCCCGGTCTGCTGGCTGAGCGAATGGGAGAACTAGGTCTCGACTTTTGCGTGATGTATCCCACCGGTGGATTCGCTACAGCCATGCAAAACGATGACGAAGTACGGAAGGCGGCATGCCGAGCATTCAACATATTCAGCGCAGAATACTTTGCTGATTACAGCGACCAAATGACTCCAGCGGCGGTAATACCTATGCACACTCCTGACGAGGCCATCGAAGAAATCGCCTATGTTCGCGAATCACTGGGGCTGAAGGCCTGCCTATTCAGTGGAATGGTTCCTCGCTCTGTTCCCGCTGCGAAGGAAGGGGACCCCAAAGCCCATCGCCTCGGATCGGTCACATACGACGTGTTCGGCATAGATAGCCCCCACGACTACGACCCCGTTTGGGAAGCATGTCTGGAGTACGGCGTTTCACCCACGTTTCACTCCGGAGGGCGGGGCTACGCACTGCGTCGTTCACCGACCAATTTCACCTACAACCACATCGGTCATTTCGCATCAACCGGTGAGGCCATCTGCAAAGCCATGTTCCTCGGCGGCGTTACTCGCCGGTTTCCACAATTGCGGATGGGATTCCTTGAGGGCGGCACCGCGTGGGCCTGTCAGCTTTACGCCGACCTGATTGAACACTGGGAGAAACGCAATAGGGCTGCTCTTGATTACAACGACCCTGCCAATCTTGATCACGGTTTGATGATCGATTTAGCCTCCGAATTCGGTCCCGACGGAATGGCAGAGCTGATGGCCGACCGAGATCACGCGTTATTTGCGGCCCTCAACACGGCCGCGTCTACCAACGACGGCGGCCAACTGGAACTCGATGACTATGCGCCATGCGAGATCGAAACAGAGGAAGACATCGCGGATCTCTTCGTACCCAATTTCTATTTTGGGTGCGAAGCTGATGACCGGTTGAACGCGACGGCATTCAACACTGAGGTCAATCCAATGGGGGCACGAATTAATGCTTTGTTCTCATCCGACATCGGGCATTTCGATGTCATTCACATGAACCGGGTGCTACCCCACGCGTGGGAGTTGGTCGAGGACGGGGTTATGGACCTCGACGAATTCCGCGAGTTCACGTTCGCTAACCCGGCTCGGTTCTGGACGGCGAACGACCCGGATTTCTTTGCAGGAACCTCCGTTGAAGCTGAAGTGACTCAGTTGTTGCAGTAACGGTCAATGCCTAGCGCACCGACTGCATGAAACGTTCAAGGCCGACGATGTGATCTCCCGGAGATACAAGTCCCGACGGCGGGGTTCCTGCCCACTCAGATGTCACACTCATGGTGTTGATGCACAGATGTGAGATGGATGCGTCTTGAGCCTGCTGAGTCAAGGTCTCCCACTTTGTGGGACCGAGGCCGTAGGGCATATTGAACTCAATTGGGTAACTACCTGGGTCCCGGTTCGCTGTCGCCACAATTTCTCGGAGCTTTTCGGCCATTTCTACGGTGCGGCTTCCCGCGCTGGCAAAGGTGAAACCGTCACCTAGACGCGCAGCGCGGCGCATAGCGACTTCCGATGAACCGCCTAGCCATATGGGGATCAATCGTCCGGGTCGCGGCGCTATCCCCGCGCGGTCTATCCGATGGAAATCGGTATCGATGTCCACAACGTCGTTGGACCATAACTCCCGCATGACTTCAATTTGTTCGTCCAGCAGTCGGCCTCTTTGCGCCCAGTTCACCGCTAGTGACTCATACTCAACGTAGTTCCAACCTGTGCCGACGCCGAGGCGAAGACGTCCCCCGGACAACACGTCCACTTCGGCAGCCTGCTTTGCGGCGAGCACTGTTTGGCGTTGCGGCATGATGATCACAGCGGTTTCGAACTCAATGGAAGTTGTAACTGCTGCCAAGTACCCGAACAGGACAAATGGTTCGTGGAACGCGTCATCTTGGGTGTAGGGACCGGTGAGAGCCGGTTTTCGATCGGCGTGTTCGGCGCCGACAACATGGTCGTATATGACGATGTAGTCGTAGCCGAGACCCTCGGCGGCTTGAGCCCAATCGCGAATCTGTATCGGGTCATCGCCAATTTCACAGGTGGGAAAAACAGCTCCCAGTTCCATTCTCTCTCCCCTAGGTCAAACTTCGATTTACTGTGCTGTTGTTCAACCTCGACCGTGACGGAGAAGCGTTCCCGGTGT
>JASMKJ010000381.1 GCA_030749275.1 Acidimicrobiales bacterium | reverse complement strand
CTGATGCTTGGCTGTCCGCGAGTAATTGGTCGGCAACTAGCTGAGCGAGGTGTTCGAGGAGCTGGGCCCTCGATGAAGTACATATTCGGGTAACGGTTTCTGCTGCCGCGCCGTAATCGATTGTGTCGCCGAGATCGTCCGATTGCCCAGCTGCAGACAGATCCATATAGATATCGATATCAATTTCCAGTGGTTGAGGACGCTCGCGTTCTTCGGGGAGGACCCCGACTATGCAGACAACTCGAAGTTCTCGAAGCTGGATGCAATCACCGTTCAGTTGTTGCGTCACTTATTCGATGCTCTCTTTTTTGGATTCCATTCCAACTGCTATCTCCACTAGTTCTCGACCGTGGGGGCCTAATCGTTGCTGGAAGATTCGTTCCGCAATAGCGGTAACTTGAGGCCCGGTGGGGACTAACCCGGCCCACAACAAGTAGGCAGCCATCAAACCGCAGAGACGTTCGCCTACTTCTTCCTTGTGGACAAGTACTTTCAAACCAGCAGCAATAGCTCTCTGAATTTCGGTGAAAAAGACCTCCATGTATTGGGTCAATTGATCGTGAAGTGGCCATGGGCGATGCCGAAACGGCATGCCTAGTTCTTCGTAGTTGTGGAGATTGTGGGAGCCCGCTATCAGCGAATACAGAACATCGAATTGGTGTTGTCGAACCCAGATGATTTCTTCTTGTCGTCGGACGCGCCGATGGTGTTCGCCGTACCCTCCGGGGCGTTCGCATATAGCGAGAGAGTTCTTGATAACCCAGACGAAGTTCCTGGGCTCAATACCTTCTGCCCACTTTCCCTTCACGGTCCTCTATTCCCCAAGCGCGACAACACTGCCACGGGCCCGATATTACTGCTCCAAAATTGCCGCAGCCACTGCGTCATGCGAGATGTCTAATGTCGCGCTGACGTATCGTATGCCCAGATGTCACCTAGGTTCCTGTACCGCTGGCCGACGTCGAGGCCGTATCCGACTACCCACACTTGCGGAAGCCGAAATCCGGCATATTTCACTAGGTCATCTAGGTCGGCTTGCTGTTCTTCACGGACCAGCAAAGAGCAGAACTCCAAACTTGCCGGATTTCTCGCGAGCAAAGTTTGGCGTAGGTACCGCAAGGTGAGTCCGCTATCCACGATGTCCTCAACAATGATCACGTCGCGACCTTCGATGTCGTCATCGAGGTCTTTGATGATGCGAACTACACCACTGTTTCGGGTACTGCTGCCATAGGAGGAGACGGCCATGAAATCAAGTTCAACAGGCAGGTCGATTGCTCTGGCAAGGTCGGAAGCGAAGATCACTCCTCCTTTCAACACGCCAATTAGCAGTGGAGTCCGTCCCGCGTAATCGTTTGATATTTGTTCTGCTAGCCGTTGAACTCTGGCTTCAATTTCGTCTCGGGTTACCAGAATTTCAGTTAGAGCCGGGTCGTTGGTAGTGCTCGGGTCAGTCACAGGATCGGAACCTAGTCGCTCTCGGTTGATTCGCTAGGTTCTTTTGAGAAGGTTTCAATTCTCAGCTTTCCGTTTGTTCGTCGGACGGATCTGCCTCCCGGCACTTCGGTGCCCGTGGCCTCTCCCAACGCGACTTGCAGTACCCGATCTACCGACGCTGAATCAGGTGGGTGTTCACCTCTCAGCCATGCGCGAATCGCTCGTCGGGCTAGGGAAACAGGCGCTGAAGCTAACGAAGCCGCATCAGTCGCATCGACTTCTTCGGCGAGGAGGTCGAGCAGATCTCGATCTGTTTCGACAAGTTTGGCGGTCCGAGTTAGCAGCGGAATGATGTCACGTTGAGCGACATCATTCATCAAGGGGAGGATCTCGTGTCGAACTCGGTTACGTCGAAAACGAGGATCGTTGTTGGTTGGGTCTTGGATCGGTTCCCACCCATAGCTGCTACACACAAACTCGGTATCAGCACGCCGAAGCCGAATAATGGGATGCCGATCGTCACCCATTCCGGCGACTGCGTCCAGACCCCCTCCCCTGAGTAAATTTAGGATGATGGTTTCAGCCTGATCATCGGCGGTGTGTCCGGTGAGCACTTCTTTCGGCAGGGCCTCAAAACGAGCTGATCTTGCCCTGGCTTCGAGGTTTGGGCCGTCTTCAAGGGACAGAGCTACGGCGTGGAATTCCGCCTTGACCTTTTCTGCAAGTTCTTGAACACGATCTCTTTCTGCTGAACCGTGGGGACGAAGGCCATGATCGACGTGATGAGCGATCACTCGTTGACCTGTCATTGAGGCCAAGATGACCAAAGCTGAAGAGTCCGCTCCTCCTGAAACCGCGCAATGGAGAGGTCCCTCTGTTGGAAACAAGCACTGCTCGAGAATTGGGTGCAGTGAGTCATGTTTTCCCATGG
>JASMKJ010000380.1 GCA_030749275.1 Acidimicrobiales bacterium | reverse complement strand
CAAATCCAAAACTCTACCATTACTAGTGCGGCAGCTAATGCAGGTTTCTTTGATTCTATTCCTCAAGGTGCTGTCGTCGTTCCTGATTCTCTTCTGCATAGGTCCGAACTTTCACTCTTCGAATCCATGGGCCTCGGGGTCTTGCCTGAGTTTCCTTCCGATCCGCGACCATGCACAGATAATCAACTCTGCACTTCGATCGACGAACCGATTTATCTCTTACGCCGCCTCTACGAGTCCACGAACCCCACGCTCCTCCTTGTTCCAGCCGGTCGGGACCTGGGCAACCCCGGCAACCCCCTCGTCTTCTTGAATGCTGCCAAGCTGTTTAGCGCTTCGAATAGTCCAATGACTTGCGACATGGAGACCCTGGCGTCTGGTACATCGATCGGTCTGGATGGGTTGTGGAAGAGTCAATCCTGTGTGGGCGAAGCAGCTCTTCTATCGACCTACGAGATGTGGATGGAACTTGGCTGCGTCGCAGAACTCAAGGGCTGGTATGTCTGCAACTAGGTGTATTGAGGCGCCACGCTCGTTTATACACGGCTGGCCTCCTTCACGACATGTTGTCCTCCTGGAAGGCGGCCGCACCAGGGTCCAGCAGTCCCACCTCTTCGAAACCCTGGCCACTTCGTGGGCGTTCTCCCCACTGCTTACCGACACCTCCTTGTAGCATGCCAGTTCGGCGGGAATCATCTTTAGGCCCCGTAAACAGGTGCCATCGAACCGGAGATCGACTGACATGTGTGGCTTGTTCGGCGTGGTCGCGGCCCCCGGATACCGGCTCGATGATGAGGACGTTGCGAACATGCTCGAAGTCGGAAGGCGCGCCCAGCGGCGCGGCAGCGACGCCAGCGGACTCGTCCTGATCGATGACGACCACGGCATTGACGTGACAAAGGCCAACCACCGCTTCGCCACGCTCGTTCGCACAGCAGCCGGGAAAGAGCTGATCCAGACTGCTCGCCAGGGTGAAACCGTGGGGATGTTCGGACACAGCCGTCTGGAGACCCACGGCTATTCCGGGTCCCAGATCAACAATCAACCAATCGTCGTCGGGAACTGGGTCGTAGTCCACAACGGTGTCATCACGAACGAACGCGAAATCCGGGCATCGGCAAAGACCAAGGTCGACAACATCGAGACCGACACAGTGGTTATAGCCCTTCTCCTTGACGAATGGGATGCCGGGGGTCGTACCAGCGACCTCGACGATGTGTTCAGCCAGTTGCGCGGTGAATACAGCATTGTCGCCGCCTCAGCCCATGGAGATGTTCTTTTCCGAACAAATGTCGGCAACCTCTACACGTCGGTCGGAACCGAAGGTCAAACTCGTTTGGCAAGCGAACCTCGCCAGTTCCTAGGGACCGATGTTGGCAACTGCACCCGGTTACCGCTCGACACGACGGTCTGGCTACGGACCGCCTCACACGAACCTGTCCCAATCTCGACATCGAGCGCACACCTCGGAACTGAAGGCATGGAGGGAGCAAGGGGTCTGCATCTTGATCGCTCCG
>JASMKJ010000379.1 GCA_030749275.1 Acidimicrobiales bacterium | reverse complement strand
ATGTCATTCGCTGAGGGACACCACGGGTTAGTAGAAATTTTTCTCGATCGAACTGAGAACCGAATAAGGATGGCAGTCAGGGACAACGGGGTAGGGGTACCGGGTGACTTCGACAGCGATTCGCAGCAAGGCCTTGGATTTTCCATTATCCGAGGGCTGGCGACCACCGAATTGGGTGGAAACATAGAAGTCCGTCGAAGAAGTGACATAACAGGGTCAGAAGCGCTCGTCGAAGTACCTTTTCCAGGTCACTCATCGACGGCACAGGCCTACTAGCAGCCAATCGTGAGTCACTCAGGCCAGATTCAACTTGCCTTTCGGCGTGCCCTATTGCGTTCACGGCGAAGCTGACGACGTTCCTCTTCTGAAGCTCCACCCCACACACCGGAATCTTGGTTGGTCTTTAAGGCGAACTCAAGGCATAAATCACTGACCGAACAGTCGATGCACACAGCCTTCGCCGCTGCAATTTGACGCGACGCCCGTCCGGTAGAACCGATGGGGAAAAACAGGGTGGGGTCCGCTTCGCGGCACTTAGCAGTGTTTCTCCACACGCCGCTCTCCAACAACATGGATCCTCGAGCGCTCACGTCTTTGTTTCCTCCAGGTGCTACTCGTGAAAGGGGGTCCACGAGCGATTAATCACTGCCGACTCTACAAATCTCGGCTGCGAGAAACTGCTACAGCGTCAAATCGACACCCAAAACGGTCTGGCTGAACGAGATGACGCGTTCACAGCGTTACGACAGGTTACGGTCGGTTGCATGGTCGATCAAGAGAATCTTCTCAGGGCGCTAGCTATGGCTTCAACACCCGTCATGGGTGCTAACCGATGATGCAACGCCCGGCGATATATGCACATAGAGGTGTCTCACAAACCGTCCGGGAAAACACGATTCAAGCATTTGAGCTTGCTCTAGAGACGGGGGTGGACGGTATTGAACTTGATGTCTGGAAGAGCAGAGACGGGCATCTTATTGTTCACCATGACCCCGATATCAATGGAATGTCGATACAAGAAACAAAGGCATCTGAACTCCCCAGCTTCGTGCCGACCCTTCCAGAGGCGCTGGACGCTTGCTCAGAATTGAGAGTAAACATCGAAATCAAAAGCTCTGATCGTGATCGAAGCGCAGCTTCTCGTTCGGTAGAAATACTTGTAGAGACCTTGCGATTTCGTCCCGAACCGGTGGACCGTTGGCTGATTTCATCCTTTGACCACGCCGTTATGGATCGCATTAGCGATAAAGCTCCAGAGTTTCAAACTGGACTGTTGATTTGGGAAAAGCCTTGGCTTTCTGCGCTGCGTCGCGCCAATGACCAAGGACATTGCGCTCTCCACCCACACGAGTCACTTGTGGATGAAACCCTGGTTCAAGCGGCCAGAGAAAACGACTTGCAACTAAATGTTTGGACGGTAAATGACGTACAACGCGCTGGAGAACTAGCCGAGTTGGGGGTCGAAGGCCTGATCACTGACATCCCAAGTGACATCATGAGCCACTTGGATTCTGGAACCTAACCCTCTGTTAAACCACAGCTGGAATAACTAGGCGAAGGATTTGCGGGCACCAAGAGAAGTCAAGCTGTTCAATTTCGCCCAAATAATCGCCATCGAGTTGGTACGGAAATGGCTTGAACCCCATGACTGAGAGTTCGGACAAATCGTTGACAACATGCAGGTCGTCATTGTTCTCAAGAGGGTTGCCTTCGAAAAGATCCTTTAACAAAGCAAGCATTTTTTGAAACTCCATGGTCCGAAGAGCAACGACACTCAGCCCGCTACTCAAAGTCGCAGCTGGGGCCAAAGACAACGGTCGACTACCCAAATATGTATAGGGATCAGTGTTCAACACAACGGTCAAGTAACTGTCGTCGACAGTGCCCAGCGGATGTTCCACCCTCATTCGCGGCTCGGAGCGGTCGTAGTGGCGGAGCCACGTGTCAACACCAGCCCAAAGAAACAGAGGGTGACTTGCGTAACGCTTCACGGCTGGTCGCCGCTCCACCTGCTTTACGACCGCAGCATCGAAACCATTGCCGCAATGGAAAAGAAAATATCGGCCAGCGACCTCGCCGAGACCGACTGACTCAATCGAGTTAGCAGATATAGCGGCGATCGTTTGTCTTGTTGCTTCTAAAGGATCATCGTCCAATCCGATCGTTCGCGCAAAGACGTTGGTCGAACCACCAGGCAGAGCGGCTAGTACACAATCCGTTCCAGCTAGGCCATTGGCGGCTTCGTTGAGAGTGCCGTCGCCGCCCAGAACAGCGACGAGATCGGTGCCGGTAGAAGCGGCACCGCGCGCTAACCGTGAAGCGTGCCCTCGACGACTGGTCAGTGCCACTTCGACCTCATGGTGCTCACCCAGCGCTGCTTGAATTAATACGCGAGTTCTAGCCG
Source organism: Acidimicrobiales bacterium (assembly GCA_030749275.1). Lineage (GTDB taxonomy): Bacteria > Actinomycetota > Acidimicrobiia > Acidimicrobiales > Poriferisodalaceae > UBA6944. Next base: position 2,466 of record JASMKJ010000379.1, on the reverse strand, counting down.
TGACAGACGACGCCGATTCGTTGACGAGGAGCAAAATCCGCACCCAGCTAGTGTCGCCGATTTTTGGCCCGAGAGTCGAATTGCTATCTGGCCAACATCGTTATTCAACGCTTCACCAACGAGTCTGTGAAATTTTTCAACTTTTGATTTGGATCTCTAACAACCTCGGGGCAGAATCCACAACCATGAAGGTCGTAGTTTGCGTCAAACAGATTCCCGATCCAGCGCTACCCGGTGAGTTGGATCCATCAACGAATTACCTAAAGCGAGATGACAAATTAATTCTCGACGAATCCGACTCTTACGGGGTAGAGATGGCACTCCAACTAGTAGAGAGTGCCGGCGGAGGTGAAGTGTCGCTTGTCTCCATGGCTCCCAATGGTGAAGTCAGCGGACTTAGAACCGCCTTGGCAATGGGAGCGGAAGATGCGGTGCTCGTCAGCGATGATGCCCTCGCTGGAACCGACGCACTTGGTACCGCACGCGTGTTGGCTGCAGCGATATCAAGAATGTCTCCTGACCTGGTACTGGCCGGAGTCGAGTCATCCGATGGCTATACAGGCACCGTGCCGGAAATGATTGCTGGAGTGCTGGAGATGCCATCGATCACATTCGCGAAACAAATAGAAATTGATGGGGACACCGTCAAGGTGCAACGTCAAACCGAAGCCGGATATGACGATGTTGAATGTGCGACCCCTGCCCTAGTTTCAGTTACCGCAGGTGTCGTAGAACCTCGTTACCCATCGTTCAAAGGAATTATGGCGGCGAAAAAGAAACCTCTGGAAGAGCTCGACCTTGCAGCACTAGGTATAGATAGCTCTGTGGTTGGGAAAAACGGTGCCCGACAAGAAACCGTGAGAGTCACTGACGCGGAGGAACGACAAGCAGGCGAAGTCATCGAAGACGAAGGCGACGCCCACGAAAAGATTGTTGAGTTCTTGGGTGAACTCAAGATCGTTTGAGGAGGCCGCAAATGTCTGTTGAAACCATCCTTGTATTTGGCGAAGCTGATGAAAGCGGTCCGAGCGGACTGACACTAGAGCTGCTTGCCGCGGCTCGAGATTTAGCAACCAAAGCAGAAGTGTTTGTCGTCGGAGACGGAGCAGCGGCGGCATCCGAGTTAGGTGCCCATGGCGCTTCGACGGTGTACAGCACCGGGGTCCTTGATGGCAAACTTATGGGAGTTCACGCCGCTGCGACATTGCAAGCGCACTTAGATTCAAACCCGGTTGACGCGGTTTTCTTTGGTCAAACTCCAGATGGACGCGACACGGCTGCACGACTCGCGGTGCGACTCGACCAACCCGTCATTACTAACAACGTCGGCGCGGTAATCGAAGACGGTGCTTTAGTCGTCGAGGAGCCAGTTTTTGGTGGCACCCAGAACGTCTTTACAGCTTTCAGAAACGAAGGCCCTTCATTGGCCTTATTTAGGCCCAAATCATTTGAGGCCGAACCCACTGGCAGTGGCGCCGCAGAGGTCGTACCCGTTGATTTTGTCGACCCCGGAGCGGCTGGTTCAGCGACTGTCACTGGTCGCCACATAGAGGAACGTTCGGGACCACAGTTGGACGACGCCGAGGTAGTTGTGTCGGGCGGACGCGGTTTGGGTCAGCCTGAGGCCTACGAAATGGTTGATGAGCTCGCAGGGTTATTGGGAGCAGCATCTGGTGCTTCAAGAGCCATAGTTGACGCGGGCTGGGTTCCCTATGCGAAACAGGTCGGTCAGACCGGCAAGGTTGTTAAGCCGAACGTGTACGTTGCCTGCGGCATTTCGGGAGCGACACAACATCTCGTCGGTATGAAGGGATCTAAGAACATCATCGCTATCAATAAGGACCCAGAAGCACCCATATTTGGCGTTGCTGACCTTGGAATCGTTGGTGATGTGCACAAAGTGATCCCGGCACTTATTGAGGCTCTAAAGGCGCGTTAACACCATCTCCTCCATGTTGCCGATCCAGAAGCCCGCCAAGGCCCCTAAATCAATGGCCAGGGCCATCGGTAACCATCGTCCTCAGGAAAGAACGGCGATTCTTGCAGCCAATTAGCTCGCCCAATCAGAGCTTCAACTTCATGCTCTTCGAGCCATGACGAGATCCCGTAGACGGAGTCGTCACAAACGCGGTTCACTCCGCACATCAGATCCTCATCGATGGGTTGTTGAGCGAAGTCCCAGATCACCGTCCGTAGCTTAAAGTCGCTCGAAAAACAGAGGCCGTGATCAATGCCGTAAATGGCGCCCCACTTAGATAAAAGGCAATGGCCGGATTTTCGATCAGTGTTGTTAGCTAACAGATCGAGAACACACAGCTTCTTGAGACTTTCATGGTGCTGCGGATTCTTGACCAAGGTGAAGTGATGTTGTTCAAAGTCAGCGTCGATAAACAGTTGAACGGAACCCACTCCATGGGGTCCGACACGCTCAAGAGTTGGAGGAACCACATTCCAACCCAACTCTTG
>JASMKJ010000378.1 GCA_030749275.1 Acidimicrobiales bacterium | reverse complement strand
CAGAATCGTTGACTAGAGGTCCAACACCAATTCCTTCATCCATTCCGTTGCCGGTTTGCAGCTTCTCTACGCGGCTGCACAAGGTCTCTTCAAAGGCAGAGCGCAGCGAAGTGGGGACGTAGAGCCGATTGGGACTGATGCACGCTTGGCCCGCGTTTAGAAACTTGAGAGCGGCTGCTCCCTTTGCAGCATGCACGGGGTCAGCGTCAGGGAACACGATGAACGGAGCATGACCCCCAAGCTCCACTGAAATTCTTTGCAGATTGACAGCAGACTTAGCTGCAAGGGCCCGACCTACCGCCGTGCTACCGGTGAAAGTCAATTTCGCCACCCTAGGATCCCCTGTGAAGACATCGCCTATGGGTCCGGGATCTGCAGCTGTAACCAAGTTGATAACCCCGTCGGGCATGCCGGCGTCGATGAATACTTCGTAGGTGGCTTGGGCACATAACGGCGTAGCCTCTGCAGGCTTCAACACAAGCGTGCATCCAGCCGCTAATGCGGGTCCCATTTTCCTAGTAAGCATCGAGATCGGGTAATTCCAGGGAGTTACCGCGGCTACTACGCCAACCGGTGCTTTGACCGAGAGGAACCGTTGATCTGGTCGTTGTGATGGAAGCCATTCTCCTGTTACTCGCTTGGCTTCTTCAGCAAACCAGATCAAGAAATCTGCTGCATACTTGACCTCTGCGCGGGAAGCCTTCAAAGGTTTGCCCTGTTCTGAGGTCATCAGTTGAGCTAACTCTTCACTTCTTTCAGTCATCAGTTCCCAGGCTCGGTACAAAAGCCGCGATCTTTCATACGCTGTGGTACTAGACCATGCAGGGAAGGCGTTGTGCGCGGCATCGATAGCCGATGTAGCGTCAGTTGCGTCGCCAGCGGGGACCGTACCCAACACTTCTCCGGTAGCCGGGTTGGTGACATCAAATGTTTGGCCCGATCGGGCTTCAACCCATGCTCCGTCAATAAACACGTTGACCTCCGAGACTGTTGTTTATTTCAGTAGTCGACTTCGCAGCCTAGAAGATGATCTACCTTGTACCGATTTCGTCAAGAAAACGATCGTTTTCTTCAGGTGTTCCAACCGTCACTCGCACACCTTCATTCTCAAATGGCCGCGTGACGATGCCTTTGCTCTCAAGACGCTGGAAGAGTGGACCTGCTGCTTCTCCGACGGGAAGCCACAGGAAATTTGCCTGACTGGGCGTGACGGGCCAACCTTTGTTGACTAGCGCTTCGCTCAATCGCGTTCGTTCCGCTATCACTTCCGCCACCCGATCGTTGAGCTCGCCTTCTGCTCCTGAATCAAGTGACGCCAACACAGCGGCCTGAGCGAGTCCGTTGACAAGAAATGGAAGTGCTACTTTGTCGATCGCTCCGATTACGTCAACATGTCCGAGTGCATAGCCGACTCGTAGATTGGCAAGACCATAAGCCTTAGAAAATGTTCTAAATAGAACCGCATTGTCGTGCTGGGGCAAAATTTCAGTGACCGGATTTCTGACCGATTCATCGGTAACGAATTCAAGGTACGCCTCGTCAATAATCACAACCACGTCGTCACTTACGGCATCCAACAACTTGTTGATCTCATCGGTACTGCACACCGTGCCGGTCGGGTTGTTGGGTGTTGACAAAATTACCAGTTTGGTGCGTTCGGTGACCGCAGCTTCCACAGCTTCTAAATCAAATGCCTGCTCTTTCAAGGGAACGGTGATTGGTGTTGCTTCGGAGATGGCACTGAAAACAGGGTGAACTTCGAAAGAACGCCATGGATACACCACTTCGTCACCTACGTCTACGTATGCCATGAACGCTTGCTGCAACAAACCCACTGAACCGCAACCAACGGTTACTTGATCTGCCCCTACGCCTTGCTTCTCCGATATTGCCACCCGCAGGGCTTCTCCCCGATGGTCGGGGTAACGGTTCAAGAGATTCGCTCCGTCAGCAACTGCCTCCAATACCGATGGTAAGGGTCCGTAGGAACACTCGTTTGAAGCAAGCTTGATAGCTTCCGCCAATTGATGGTCAGCCGCTGCTTGCGCTGCCGACTTCCCAGGCTTGTATTGCGGGAGGCCGTCTACTACCGCCCGAGGTCGTCCACTCACCAGCACTCCTTCTCAGTGAATTCGTGACAGCCTACGCGCTTATCTCGTTAAGGCTTCAAGAAGTTGCAGCTGCGGTTCTGTTCCTCCCACTGGATTTAACGGGATCACGACTATCTCAGTGGCCCCTGCGTCGTAATGCTCAGCTAGGCGCTTGCTGATCGTCTCCGGTTCGCCCCACGCCACCAAAGCATCAACCAACCGATCGCTTCCACCGTCAGCAAAGTCGTCATCGTTGAATCCGAGCTTTCGCCACGCCCGGTGGTAGTAGTCAAGACCAACATAGAACCCTAGGGCTCGCCTAGAGAGCCTCCTAGCTTCCTCGGGATCGCTGCTGGGTAGGCACATCTGAGTCACGTTCAACGAAACGCTCACTCCGATCTTCTGTCGAGTTTCTGCTGTGTGGTTGGG